>JAPLGH010000155.1 GCA_026390285.1 Caldisericota bacterium | reverse complement strand
TCGGCCTGTGCAGGCTCTGCTTCCGCAAGATGGCACTCGAAGGGAAGCTTCCGGGCGTCAAGAAGGCTAGCTGGTAGAGGAGGAGACATGTCCAGAGTTGACGCACTTTCGGATTTCTTGACCAGGGTGAGGAATGCAAACCTGGTCTTCCACGACTCTACTATTGCCCCGTATTCTCAGATGAACAGTGCACTCGCGCTGATTCTCAAGAAGCAGGGCTATGTGGGCGGTGTTTCGGAGATTATCCGTGACAACCGCAAGTACTTGAAGCTCGATCTCAAGTACACAAAGACTCGTGGCCGTTACATTACCGGCCTGAAGCGTATCAGTCTTCCAGGTCGTCGCATCTATGTGAAGAAGGATGCAGTGCCGCGCGTTCTCATGGGTGCCGGCATGGCAATCATCTCCACCCCGCAGGGGTTGATGACCGACGTACAGGCTCGTAAGGAAGGGCTTGGCGGCGAGGTCATCTGCTTCGTCTGGTAAGGGGGACAGTATGTCGAGAATAGGCAAGAGACTGACTACGATTCCGGCTGGCGTCACTGTGACTCAGGCGGATCGTATGTTGACCGTCACGGGACCTCGCGGTTCCCTGACGCTCGAGGTTCCTGAGCACATTGACTACACCGTCGAGGGGGATCAGGTCCGGTTCGTCCTCGATCCTGCTTTTCAAGAGGCCCTCAATGTCATGCACGGCACGACGTCGGCGCGTTTCTCAGGCATTGTCAAAGGTGTCACCGAGGGTTTCGTCAAGCGTCTCGAGATCGTTGGCGTCGGCTACAAGGCTGCCGTCGATGCAGTTAACCTGACTCTGTTTGTCGGGTACTCGCATCCCGTGCCCATGAAGATTCCTGAGGGCATCAAAGTCCAAGTGACCGACAACGTCAAGATTGCGATGACCGGTGCCGATGCCGTGGGACTGGGGCAGTTTGCACAGAACGTTCGCAAAGTGCGTGTGCCTGACCACTACAAGGGCAAGGGCATCCGGTATGCTGGCGAAAAAGTCAGGATCAAGGCTGGCAAGAAGGCCTTGTCTGGTGCGTAGGGGGAACAATGATTAGCAGACACGATAGAGAAGAAGCTCGCGAGAGGCGGCATGACCGGATTCGCAAGAAGCTGGCAGGAACCGCAGAGCGGCCAAGACTTGCCGTCTTCGTCAGTCTGAAGCATGTGTATGCTCAGCTAATCGATGACGACAAGGGCATCACCCTTGCTGCGGCGTCGAACCTCAAGCGCAAGGCTGACGGCCAGGTAGTGGCGGCCAATAATACGGTTGCCTGCCAGATAGTTGGCACGGAGATAGCCGACAAGGCGCTCAAGATGGGTGTCAAGACTGTAGCCTTCGACCGGGGTGGACATTCCTACCATGGTCGCATCAAGGCGCTTGCCGAAGCCGCGCGTGCTGCGGGACTGGAATTTTAGGAGGAAGCTGTGGCAAGACGTTCGTTCGAACCGAAAGAATACGAAGAATCGGTCATCAGCATCGACCGCGTTACCAAGGTCGTCAAAGGCGGCAAGAAGATGAAGTTCAGGGTTCTTGTCGTCGTCGGCAACAAGAAGGGCAAGGTCGGCATCGGCATCGGCAAGGCCGTCGAAATCCCGTTGGCGATCCAGAAGGGAATCACGGCTGCCAAGCGCAACCTTGTTACCTTCACGCTGAAGGGTACGACGCTGCCGTTCTCGACGAAGACTCGTACGGGCGCAGGCTGGGTCTATCTTCAGCCCGCTGTTACTGGCACTGGTATTGTCGCCGGCGGCGTCGTTCGCCAGATCATGGAGAAGGTCGGAGTCCAGGATGTCCTCACAAAGTCCCTCGGCAGCTCGAATTCCATTTCTCTTGCTGCAGCCACGATCGACGGACTTCGTGACATCGAGCAAATGACGTTGATGCGCAACCTGCGTCGGCAGGACCGTATCAATGCCGAGTCGCGTGCCATGGAGGCTCGTCAATGAAACTCAACAAGATGGTTAGACCGGAAGGTTTCATAGACAGTCCGAAAGTCATCGGCCGCGGAGCCGGGAGCGGCAAAGGCAAACAGTGCGGTTACGGCCGCAAGGGTGCCAAAGCTCGGTCTGGACGCAGCAAGCGCGTTGGATTCGAAGGTGGACAGACTCCACTCTATCGCCGACTTCCGAAGAAGAAGGGATTCAGGCCTCACGTCAGGACAGTGTACGTTTCCGTGAATATTGGCGCGCTCGAAGGATACGAGGGCGAAATGCCCCTTGACCTGAACGCACTTTACAACGCCGCGGTGAAGGTACTCGGAGACGGTGAACTGACAACAAAGGTTCAGGTGCGGGCGTCGGGCTTCTCGGCATCGGCTCGTGAGAAGATTGAGAAGGTTGGCGGCACCTGCGAGGTCGTCTGATGTTTGAGACACTGAGGAGGGCTTTCAGGCTTCCAGAGCTGCGCAACAGGATTCTGTTCACGCTCATGATGTTTGTCGTTATCAGGCTTGGGACGTATATCCCCGTGCCTGGTATCGACCGCGCAGCGGTGGCGCAGCTGGTTGGCAAAGGTGGTTTTCTGGGTCTCCTGGATCTGTTCTCGGGCGGCGGTATTGCGAACTTCGCCATTTTCTCGCTGAGCGTCCTTCCGTATATCAATGCCTCCATTATCATCGAACTTCTCGGCTCGGTCATCCCGGCGCTCGAGGAGCTCCGCAAGGAAGGTGGCAAGGAAGGCCAGCGGAAGATTGCGAAGTATACCCGTTATCTCACTCTTGGATTAGCGGTCATCGAGTCGTTTGGCGTCGTGGCCATTTTCCAGAAGTACCTCTCGAGCACGGGATTCTTCGTGAAACTCCTGATCGTCTTGAGTCTCACAGCCGGAGCATATATCGTACTCTGGCTTGGAGAAATTATGACAGAGCGGGGGATCGGCAACGGTGTATCGCTGATCATCTTTGCGGGTATCGTGAGCCGCATTCCCGTTGGTGTGGCACAGGCCTTCAGGCTGACTCAGGCTCAGTCGCTCAGCGTTCTCGGCCTCATCGGTGGTATCCTGGGTGCGATTGTGCTCCTGCTTCTCGTCCTGTTTGCCTATGAGGGCGAACGCAAGGTTCCAGTTCAGTATGCGAAGCGCATCGTCGGCCGCAAGGTCTACGGTGGTCAGTCAACGTACATCCCTCTGAAGCTTGTGCAGGCAGGGGTGCTCCCAATCATCTTCGCTTCGACGGTGCTGATGTTCCCTGCGACCGTGTCGCAGTTCTGGTCGACGTCCTGGTTTTATGTTCATGTTGCACAGCCCTTGACGAGTTCGAGTACGCTGACGCACAATGTCGTTTTCTTCTTCCTCATTATCTTCTTCACATATTTCTACACAGAGATTACCTACGATCCTACCAAGATTGCGGATGATCTCAAGAAATACGGGGGCTATGTTCCTGGTGTTCGCCCCGGAGAGGCAACAGCACTGTACATCAAGAATGTACTTGATCGGATTGTCCTGCCGACTGCGGTTTTCCTTGCATTCCTCGCTATCGTACCAAACATCGCGATGCGGAACCAGCAGATTTCGGCCTTTGCGTTTGGCGGTACCTCACTGCTTATCATTATCGGCGTAGCACTGGAAACCGTACAGGAGATCGAAGCATACATGATGATGCGGCACTACAAGGGGTTCATGAAATAATGACGCAACACCCGCGTATTATTCTTTTGGGACTGCCGGGATCGGGAAAGGGCACTCAGGGGGCGCTTATCGCGCGAACCTACGGAGTGCCCACCTTCTCGAGTGGCGAGTATTTCCGGAATCTTCGACGGGAGGGCAAGCTTCCCGCTGACGTTTCGGCCAAGATCAATGCTGGGGGTCTTGTGAGCGACGAGGATGTCAACATGATTGTCGTCGAATCGTTTCTGTCGACCCAGGAGGCGCAAGTAGGCTTTGTTCTGGACGGGTACCCGAGGACTGCCGCTCAAGCCGCATTTCTCGACGAGTATCTGACAAAGCAAAACCTTAGCTTGACCGCAGCCGTATACGTTGACTTGCCAATCGAGACAGCGTTCCGCCGCATATCGGGACGGCGCGTCTGTCCTTCAGAGGGCAGTGTGTACAACGTCTACTATTCGCAGCCAGAGAGGGACGGACTCTGTAACCTCTGTGGCGCACGCCTCATCCAGCGGGAAGACGACCGCGAGGAGAGTGTTAGAACAAGGATGAGTACGTACGAAGCGGTGACAAAGATTCTGACCGTCTACTACGGCGATC
>JAPLGH010000101.1 GCA_026390285.1 Caldisericota bacterium | reverse complement strand
CCACTGTTGCTGGTGATGGTTTTCCAGCCTGAACTGCGGCGGATGCTCGGTCGACTCGGCAGCAGCAAGCTGGTATCATCCGATACGCGCACTCAGTTCATGGACGTTCACGAGTGGGAGGAGTCCGTTGACGAAATTGTGAAGAGTGTCAAGTACCTCTCGATGAACCGGATTGGGGCGCTTATCTGCCTGCAGAGACAGACGGGACTCGAAGACTATGTCGAGACCGGAGTGCGGATTGACGCTGTGGTGAGAGCTGAAACACTGTCCACGCTCTTCTACCCCAACAGTGCTCTCCACGACGGTGGGGTGATCGTGGCAAGCAACAGAATCGTTGCCGCAAGGTGCCTGTTTCCGCTGACTGCTAGCGCGGACCTGGAGCGAGGGCTTGGAACCAGGCACCGCGCGGCCATCGGCATTACGGAGGAGACTGACTCCATTGTTGTCGTCGTTTCTGAACAGACAGGCGTCATCTCTCTTGCAGTACGTGGCAAGTTGACCCGCTATCTGAGCCCACTTGAGCTCAGAGGTATGCTGCTGGTCATGACGAAGCCCATAGCCAGCGAGCACAGGTTCAGCCTGACCGGATTCTTCCGCAGACGGAAGGCGAACGGACAACAGGGAGGCGAAGATGGCCAAGCGTAATATCGGTGCCTTGTTGTTCAACTCCAAGGTCGTCTCTGTGTTCCTGGCTGTGCTGCTCTGGGTCTACGTAGTCGGGGTCCGGGGTCCTGATACGACGAAATCCGTCGAGGCACAGGTGATCGCCGTGAACGTGCCTCAGGGGTATGTCCTGGCAGGTACGCTCCCCACTGTAACCGTGACACTGGGTGGTCCCATGAATACGTTGTGGAACGTCACGGGTGGCTATGTGACGCCCACAGTCGACTTGCGGGGAAGAAGCGAGGGGTCTTTCATCGCGTCAGTGCAGGCTCAGGTCGCCGGGCTTACTGGCGTGACAGTCGAGGCAGTTACTCCAAAGGAAGTCAATGTGCAGCTCGAGCGTCTGGAAACAATCACCGTTCCTGTCCATGCGGAGGTAAGTGGTACGTTGCCTGCAAGCCTGGTCCTTGGGACTATCCGCATTGAGCCTGAGTCCATCGAAGTGTCGGGGCCCGGTTCACTCGTGGGCCAAGTAAGGGAGGCAGCGCTGGTCGTCGCACTGGACAAACTTGGAACGACTGCAGGTGGGAATCTTACGGTCGCTGGGGATGTTGTTGCCTACGACGCAATGGGCAATAGCGTCGAGGGGGTTTTGTTGTCTCCAGGGTCGGTAGTTGCCATTTTGCCGATCCTTGACACTGCAACCTTGAAGACGGTGCCGGTCACTCCGAGCATTACCGGCCATCCGATGGGCGGGTATGCCGTGGCGAGTAGCTCGTGCACTCCGGCAATCGTCATGGTTACGGGCACCTCAGCGATGTTGAGCCAGATTCAGACGATTTCGACGACCTCCGTCGATGTCTCGGACGACTCAGGAATCCTCACGAAGCAGGTTGAACTGATCCTTCCACCAGGGGTCTCACTTGTGAGCGGGAGCAAGGCAGTGTCGTGCCGAGTCGTCATTGAGCAGGTTATCGTTCTTGCCATTCCAGACGTGCAGATCGAGGTTCGAGGAGCTGGGCTGGGGTGGAAGATATCCCTTGGTACGACATCCGCGTCAGTCCTCATCAGCGGGACGAACTCCGCTGTCATGGCCCTCAAGTCTTCGCAGATCAAGGCATATGTCGACGTCAGCGAGCCTCCGCTCGCTGATGGCAGCTACGCGGTCTCAGTGGACGGCCTAGTGCAGGGGGTCGTCTCTGCGACGGTGACGCCTTCTTCGGTTGAGGCGGATGTGCAGAAGGGGTCATAGCGGAAGCGTGGCGGCCGTGGTGAGTCGATATTGGGGCAAGACACCAGAATTCCGCGCTTGCGACTTGGCGTCCAGGTTGTGAGTAGCTCTCGTCCCGAAGGCTTCTTCGCTCTGTTCAAACCGAGTGGCATGAGCAGTGCCGGCGCACTGCGTGTCGTCAAGGGGATTCTGAGCGCCGACAAGGCCGGTTTTCTTGGTACGCTGGATGTTGCGGCCATGGGAGTGCTTCCTATTGCCCTTGGCTCTGCAACGAAGCTCATCTCTTTCCTTCCGTTGAGCGAAAAAGAATATGTCGGCGAGCTCGTCCTCGGGGTCACTACGATCACCGACGATATGGACGGTGAGGTCGTCGAGCGGAAAGGAGCCGAAGGCCTCGACGATGAGTGCATCAACAGGGCTATCGGAGTCGTTGCGGCACAGACGGAACAGGTTCCGCCACACGTTTCTGCCAAGCAGCAGGATGGCGTCCGCGGGTACAAGGCGATGCGAGGCCAGGGCCGCCTCATCGATTTTGCGCCCGTTCCGGTGGCTGTACGCCGGTTGACGGTGCTGCAGGAGCGTCAGGACGCTGATCTTCGTCGCATCGTGTTTCGCATGACAGTGACCCCAGGCTTCTATGTGAGAGGGTTCTGCAGAGACGTCGGAGCTGTCCTGGGATGTGGTGCATGCATGGGGCGACTCCTGCGTACGGGAGCCCACGGGTTTGGCGTGCGTGACGCGCTATCACTGTCGGCGCTACGGCGCAGGGTACAGGGTGGCGACCTGTCCTTTCTTACGTGGGGCGAGAAGGAGGCGGGTCTTCTGGCAACTGTTTCGCATATTGCTCTTGGCGATGTTCAATGGCAGGCTTTTGGCCACGGCCTTCCCGTGGAGTGTGAGATGACCGAGGCAGCGACCGTCCTGGTGAAGCGTCTCGATGGTCGGCTGGGCGGCGTGGCAGCGATAAGAGCCGGCAAGGCGTGGCCGCTGAAAGTGTTCATCGAGTGAGCAGCGTCTATCTGTCTTCTTCCGAGGTACCAGGAGTTGCTTCCGCAGTTGCTGTAGGAGCCTTCGATGGTTTCCACGTTGGTCATCAGCGGATTCTCCAGGAACTTGTCGACAGTGGCCACAAGGAGTGTCTTGCTACCGTCATCTACACCTTCCGACGCAACCCGAAGCTGACGACTGGGGGCATTCAGGGTCTCCTGACGACGAACAGCGAACGTGTCGAATATGCCGGGAAGACCGGGGTTGATTCCATCGTCCTTGAGGATTTTTCGGCTCGTTTCCAGGGATTGCCTGCTGAGGCCTTTGTACGCGAGATCCT
>JAPLGH010000145.1 GCA_026390285.1 Caldisericota bacterium | reverse complement strand
CTTGAAGGGACTGTCGAGGTCAAGGTCGGGGACAATTTGTTTCACAAGATTGGCTCCACGTCGGTCCTCGTCCAGGACGGCGTCATCCTCTCTATCGACTGACAACTCGCTACATTGCATGACTCAGGGCAGAGCGGCAACGTTCTGCCCTTTTTGCATGTCCGCCTGGCTTGACATGCTCGCGCGTTATGTGGTATAGTCTAAAAGCACGTGAGGCACGTGAAGAAACTGGTCGCATTCGGGTTCGAGAGTGGACTGCCGCCCAGGTGACGGTCTACTGGCGGGTGGCACCGGAGCGCATGAAACGCATCCGGCGAGCTGCCGAAAGGGGTATCGATGGCATCCAAGAAGCTACTCGGCATGCTGAACGACGCGATTGCCGGCGAACTGCAGGTTGCGGTTCAGTATATGTGGCAGCACGTACAGTGGAAGGGCGCCAAGCATTTCGCGGTCAAAGACGAGTTCGAGAAGATTGGCATCGAAGAGATGAAGCACGCCGAAACAATTGCTGAACGGCTCTTCTACCTCGGAGGAACTCCGACGACGAAGCCTGAGCCAATCACTGTGGGGTCGTCGCTCAAGGAGATGCTGACTGTGGATATCAAGGCGGAGGAGAAGACGATCAAGATGTACAAAGAGGTCATTGGCCTGGCCACCAAGGAGGGAGACCTCACGACCGCACACATTTTCACCGAGATTCTAGGGGACGAGGAAGGGCACCACGACACCTTCCAAGGCTTGATAGAAGAAGTCTGACCGTTCAACGACAGCACATGACACAAGGCGCCGGGCTTCCCGGCGCCTTTTTTCGTTGTCGGAGTGGTCAGGTTGGAACTGATCCTGTGGAATGGTGCACGTCTGGCTGCACAAACTGGGATGCAGCAGGGACTTGCATTTGGATGGCGTTTGCGATTGGTGGTGCGGGGGTCTTGACAAAGAATCGGGTTCATGAATACTGCTTCCAGTGAGAGGTGATTCAGGTTTTGCGGCTTGACATTTTCTAGTGACGGAGGCGGGAATGTCGCACATCGCAGGGATGGGAATCAAGGTTCCGGACAAGGTTCTGACGAACGAGTACTTCAGCGAGTACTTCCATGAGGATATGAGTGGTTTCCTCGAAGGAATTGTTGGTCAGAAGGAGCGTCATTGGCTTGCTGACGACGAATCCGTGGTGGACCTCTGTCTGCCGGCTGCCCAAGAGGCGATGACAGAAGCCGGGATTACGGCGAAAGACCTTTCGATGGTCGTCGTTGCGTCCGACACTCATGAGTACATCTCGCCGCCGACGTCGGTCGTTGTCCAGGGCAAGCTTGGCGCCACCAACGCAATGATCTTCGATCTTTCTGCCTCCTGTGCGTCATTTGTCACTGCCCTGGTTACTGTGGACTCATGGTTCAGGTCTCACCCGGACTTCAAGTATGCGATGTTGATTGGTGAATATGGTATGACGAAGTACCTGGACAAGGATGACAAGTATACGGCCTCACTCTTCGCCGATGGAGCTGCGGCGTTTGTCATCGAGAATATGGGCGAAAGTATCATCGCCTCGAAGTTCATCGCGGACGGTAGGTATCATGACTATCTGGGCGTGTTCGGCGGGGGGACCAGGTATCCCATCAACGACGACACTCTTGCCAAGGGGCTGCACAAGCTGCGCATCCTCAAGAAGTACGACCAGAACCCCAACCTGGTCGCATGGCCTGGCCTGGTGAAGAGCCTGATGGAGGAGGCAGACAAGCCTCTTGAAGCCATCGATATGATCCTGTTCACACAGATCAACCTGGCGGTCATCAAGAAAGTGCTCGAGATCCTTGGCATCCCCGAATCGAAGTCGCACTGGATCATGGACAGATACGGCTACACCGGTTCGGCGTGCATCCCGATGGCATTGTATGATGCTCGCAAACTGGGCAAGGTAAAGGCTGGAGACTTGGTTGTACTGGTGGCATCAGGCGCAGGGCAGGCGATGGGTGCAGTCGCACTCCGTCTGTAGCCGAGCGGGTCAGGGAGCGGTTACATGAGGACAGTACGTATCGCCGGTACCGGCATCTACACGCCAACACGTTCCATGCCGACCGAGGAGGTCGGAGCAATACTGAAACTGGACCTGACGCAACAAATTCAAACCGGCGGCATCAAAGTCAAGAAGATCATGGCGGATGACGAAGAAGCATCGGATATGGCGGTCTATGCAGGCATGCAGGCGCTGAAGAATGCTGGAGTCAAGCCTTCGGAACTGGACCTCATTATTGTCAGCACCGATACGCCCGACTACATCTCGCCGTGCACGGCCTCTATTGTTCAACACCGGCTGCTGGCCAAGAACGCAGGCATTTTTGACACCAACGTTGCATGTGCCGGTTGGGTTACGGCGCTCAACACTGCCACAAAGTACATCATGGCAGATCAGCATTTTCACAAGGCACTCGTGATCGGCACCTATGCGATGACACGATTCTTGAACTGGCATGACAAGGTCACGGCTCCGACGTTTTCCGATGGGGCTGGTGCTGCCGTGCTTGTCGAGGACGAGTCCGAAACAGGCGGGTACCTCGGGTCGATGCTCTACGCTGACGGGTACTACTGGGATTACCTGGGTGTGTATCTGGGATCGGCCAGACTGCCGACAGCCGAGTCAGTAGCGAACCAGGAGCACAAAGTGCAGTACAATCCGAACAAGAGGTTCCCTGACGTCAACTCGGTACACTGGCCCCGTCTTGTGCTGGAGACACTGGCACAGGCCAACCTGACACCGCAGGACGCTGACATGCTACTGTTCACACAGGTCCGCAGGAACACGATCGAAGGGGTCATGAATACGCTAGGCCTGCCGATGACCAGGACGCATACCGTCATGGAGAAGTTTGGCTACACGGGCTCAGCCTGTGTCCCAATGGCTCTGCATGATGCACTTGAGAAGGACCTCATTCATAAGGGCGATGTCGTTGTCATGGCCGCCTCTGGCGGCGGTTATGCCATGGCGAGCTACGCCATGCGCTGGCTGTAGGGGAGGCTCGAAATGGCATATGCACCGTTTGAAGGAAGACGAATCTACTCCGAGCGATTGGGAGATGGCAGCAAGACGGTCATCTTTGGACACGGGAACTTGGCCTCCGCCAACTCCTGGCGGCTGATGATGCCCTATCTGCCGCTCGACCGGAAGAATGTGTTTATTGATTTCCCCGGATTCGGCAAGTCCGACAATGTCCCGCCCACGACAGTGGAACATTGCGCCGACGCACTCATTTCCTGGCAGAAATACTGGCATCTTGAACCGGCCGTCTACGTCGGGCACTCCATGGGTGCCGTCATCGGCCTGATGGCCGCGCTCAAGGGGGCAGAGTTCTCCAAGTTGGTCCTCATCGGCTGCGGACCAGCGGACGGTTATCCCATGAATGATCAGATGCGGGCTTCGTTTCTGATGCTGGCGCAGAACCCCCCGCTCATCGAGGCCATGACACGAAAGAACAATGAGCCGTTTGGCCTTGCAGAGGACATTCTCAAAGAGATCATCGCCGATGCTGTTCGCTGTGTTCCGCAGGGCTACACGGAAATGACCGATTCGCTGGCAGGCGTGCGGATGTTCACTGAACTTGGCAGTCTTTCCATGCCGATAACCTTCCTGCATGGTGACCGTGACACTGTCGTGCCCGTCGACTGGATTCGTCCGACGGTTGCGGCCTCCCATGGCAAGCTTGCCATTCTGGAAGGGCAGGTGCATCTTCCGATGCTGGTGGAACCGGAACAGTTCGCCGCAACCCTCGAAAAGGAGCTGTAGAGAGTGATAGTCGAGCATCGCACACAAACAAGGGTGGCGAGGGACCGAAAAGCGTCGGTCTTGCCGACACTGTCGACGTCTGAGCGGATCCTTGGCTCGGCGTTGAGGTTATTCTTCACCCACGGCTACTCGCAGACATCAGTGGTGATGATTGCTCGCGACGTCGGCATCTCGAACTCAGCTTTCTACCAACACTTCAGGTCCAAGGAGGAAGTCCTGTTTGCGGTGTTGGAGACGTTCTCGGAGGATTTCACCGGAGCCCTGTCGGTGGGGATGGAACGAGCGGTGGGCTTGGAAGCGAAGCTTCGAGCGTTCTATTCGACGATTCTGGAGGTTGTCGGGCGCGATACGCACTTGTATAGAGTCTTCACGGAGACCGAGTTCAACGGGTATGCCTTCGTTCGTGACTTCTACTCCCGGGTTGTGGCCATCGTGCGCGACCAGCTACAAGAACTCGTGCCGGCGGAGTTCGATCTCGACGATATAGGCTACTATCTTCTTGGATCGGTATACCTCGTGGCGGTCAAGAAGACGCTTTGGGAAAACCTGTTTACTGTCGACGGGTTCTGCGCGCAGCTGGTGGACTTCGCACTGTATGGCATAGACGCACGTGGCGATGCCCCGGAAGATCTCGTGCCTCTCCCTGAGGCTACCCCCTTGCGGGAACCCGAAGTGCGCCTGTCGAAAGGCGAGCGCACCCAGAAGAACCTGTTGACAGCGGCGGAGCACATTTTTGGTGAGCAGGGCTACTGGAATGCTGACATTTACAGCATTGCCCGGGCTGCGGGGGTTGCGCCTGGGACGACTTACCTCTACTTCGATTCTAAGCTGGAACTACTCTCACGGCTGGTCGTAGGAGTCAACGAGGGCCTTCGGCGCCACACGGCTCAGGCGGTACGGGGTCTCACTGACAGGCGCATCGTCGAGGTGGCGGCTCTTGAGTCTTTCTGCAACTACATTCGGGAGCACAGAGACTCCTACCGTGTCGTCCGGGAGGCGGAGTTTGTCGACAAGGACCTCGGCAGGTGGTACTACACTCGGCTGTCCGACCCATACACGGTCGTGCTGGAGCGAGCCATGGTGGCGGGCGAGATTCGGCCGGGCAATCCTGAGATCACCGCGCTTGCTCTCATGGGCGTGGGTCACTGGTTGGGTTTGCGGTGGGTGCTGTGGAGTGACCATCCCGATGCTGAGGTGGCACCTGCTGCACTCACAAGTTCTGTACGACTTGTACTTCATGGACTTGAAGGGGCGACACGGCGGGTAGCATCGAAAGCTGACAACGAACATCAGAAGGGGGTGAAAGCGACTGGAAGAAGCAGGCGAGAGAACACGGCCCATAGAAAGGCCGCATCGGGCGGATAGAACGGCTGAATGTGTGACATCTCATTCTTATAGAACAGGAGGAATGACAATGAAGAAGGTACTATCACTAGCACTTACGATTGCCCTCGTTGTCGGGTTGTTTGCAGGCGTGCGGCCGGCCAGCGCCGAAACCAAGGATTTCTTCATGGTGCTGCAGGTCGGGTTCAAGCAATATGCTCTCAACGGGCTTCCTCTCAACTCAGAAGTCGGGCGCGAGATCATCAGTGGGCGTACGTTCGTTCCAGTTCGTCTCATCGCGGAGACCTACGGTGCCACCGTGGTCTGGAATCCAGCTTTGCGTACCGTAACAATCAAACTCGGCGATGTCGAAGTTCTGCTGACGATCGGTGTAAAGGAAGCAATCATCGGATCCGACACCAAGTCGCTTGAAGCAGCTCCCTACATCAAGGCAGGTCGTACCATGGTGCCTGTGCGTCTCATCAGTGAGGCCTTTGGTCTGTCGGTCTATTACGATTCTCAGGCGAAAACGATCTCGATCAAGTCGAAGACGACAGGCGTGGTCCCCGGCATAACAGGGAACCAGATCCTTATCGGTTCGTTCTCAGTTCAGACCGGCCCCTATGCTGTCGTCGGCATCCCGTTCTCCCACGGAATGCAGTCCTATTTCAACATGGTCAATGCGGCGGGCGGGGTCTATGGTCGCAAGATCAACCTGGAGGTCGCAGACGACGGGTTCAACCCTGCGAATACCGTGACCATCGTCAAGAAGTTCGTCACTGAGGACAAGGTGTTTTCCGTGGTCGGTGGCCTCGGTACCCCCGGTTGCCTGGCCGTCATGGATTACCTGAACGACCAAAAGGTCCCGTTTGTCTACCAGGCGTCTGGCGTCTCAAAGATATCGATTCCGGCCAAGAACTATGTGTTTGCCGTTCAGCCCAACTATATCAACGAGGGTCAGATTTTTGCGAAATACGTTGCCAGCACGCTAGGCCTCAAGAACATCGCCGTTCTCTACAGCAACGATGATACCGGCAACGAAGGGTTGACCGGCATCAAGCAGGGTATCGCCAAGTACGGAGGCTCGATCGTTGTCGAATCTCCATTCCCTGCTACCGAGACCGACTTCACCTCGTACTTACTCAAGGTGCAGGCCAGCAATGCGGATGCACTCATCCTCTATGCGACTGGTGTCGCAACCGGTGGCAACGTCGTCAAGACTGCCAAGTCGCTCGGTCTCACGCAGAAGATCTTCCTGCCCTATCCTCACTCCGGTATCATTGCGACCGCCGGTGCGGCAGCTGAGGGTGTCTACGTGACCGGATGGGTGGACTTCTCGAACCCTAAGGACCCGGGCGTCGCCAAGTTCTTCTCAATCTGGAACAAGTACTACCCTAAGGACGACCCTCTGACGTTCTCGTATGCCGTCGCCGGTTGGGTGGCAGCTGAGGTCTTCACCGAGGCCGTACGCAGGTCTGGCCCTTATCCCACGCGTGATTCACTTGTGTGGGCTCTGGAGACGTTCAATGGCTGGTCAGGGTACCTTGCCAAGGACATCAGCTATGGTCCAAACGAGCGTTCCGGCAAGTACTCCATGTTCTTCATGCAAGTCCAGAAGGGAGCGCTTGTCAAGGTCAGCGACTGGATCAATGTTCTAAAGCCGTAGTACTGAAGCAACAGGCCACCCACAGAGGCGGCATCCTGCCCGGGGGCTTCGGCCCCCGGGCACAAAGTGAGGACACCATGCTTGCAATTGACAACCTGACCGTGCGCTTTGGAGGCGTCGTCGCCGTCAAGTCACTCAACCTGACAGTGAAGGACGGTGAGATTCATGCGCTCATCGGCCCCAATGGCGCGGGCAAGACGACAGTGTTCAACGCCGTCTTTCGGCTCGTTTCCTATACAGGAGATATCCAGTTCGCCGGAAGGGAGTTGCGTGGTTTGCCACGCCATCGCCTTGCGGAGATCGGGGTAACACGAACGTTTCAGAATCTCAGCATCTTCGCCAGCATGACCGTGCGCGAGAACATCCTGGTAGGGTTTCACAGCAAGTCCCGAAGCAGGTTCATGAGCGAACTGCTGGGACTTGCACGGGAACCCAGACAGCAGCTGGCGGAAACATTCGACTTCTTCGGGCTGACCGCTCTTGCTCCTGCATACGCAGCCGTCCTGCCCTATGGTACGCTCAAGACTGTGGAACTGGCCCGAGCGTTCATCAGCCACCCCCGGCTCGTGTTGCTCGATGAGCCTGCTGCAGGCATACCGACGTCAGAGAAGGGCGCACTCAAGGCCGTTATTCGGAAGATGCGGGACGCCGGGACAACTGTACTGCTAGTCGAACATGACATGGAACTGGTCATGGACATCTCGGACTCGGTCACCGTCA
Source organism: Caldisericota bacterium (assembly GCA_026390285.1). Taxonomy (GTDB): domain Bacteria; phylum Caldisericota; class Caldisericia; order Cryosericales; family Cryosericaceae; genus Cryosericum. Next base: position 110 of record JAPLGH010000145.1, on the reverse strand, counting down.
TGGACTTCGGGGAAAAGATCGCGGAAGGAACGCCAGCCGAGGTCTCAGCAGACAAGCGTGTCATCGAGGCGTATCTCGGGGAGGAAACCCATGCTGCGAGTTGACCAGGT
>JAPLGH010000113.1 GCA_026390285.1 Caldisericota bacterium | reverse complement strand
TCACGCCGCCCAGTGACAAGGTGACAGAGCCTGTAACAAGAAGTTTACCCGTTTGCCGAATGACCGCAAGTCCACAACTGCGAGGGATCACAACGTCCAGAGACAGTCCTTAGCGAATCTTCTGCTATCGCATATACTTCTCGTGTACCAGGAACCACCGGGCACAGGCGACTGAGACAGCATCGAGGAGGCACTCGTGGACACAATTCGCAACAGGAGGAGCATTCGGAAGTACACGGCCGAGCCGGTACCTCAGGAGCTGGTGACCAGACTGCCCCAAGCAGCCATGTCAGCTCCGTCGGCTGGCAACGAACAGCCATGGGAGTTTATCATCATCACGGACCGTGAAGTACTGCAAGCCATCACGAAGGTACACCCATACTCCCAAATGTTGAAAGAGGCGCCACTCGCCGTCGTCGTGTGCGGGAATCTGGAGCGAGAAAAATACCCCGGATTCTGGGTCGAGGATTGCTCGGCTGCAACGGAGAACATCCTTCTCGAGGCGGAAGACTCAGGTCTGGGCGGTGTATGGCTGGGCGTCTACCCACGCGACGATAGGGTCAGGGGGCTTGTCCAACTGTTCGGACTGCCCTCCTCCGTTGTCCCGTTGTCGATCGTCGCACTCGGCTATCCTGCAGAGAAGAAGCCACCCTCCGAGCGTTTTGATCCTTCACGGGTCCACACCAATCGGTGGTAGACCGTTCTCCTGGTGCAAAGCCTTCTCCCTGCACTCTGCCACGACCGCACGCGGGATGAAACGCGTGGCTACCCAGACGAGACCACGCATGATAACCAGATCGTCGAGCTGCCCAAGTACCGGTATGAAATCGGGGACAAGGTCTACCGGAGAAACCAGATAGGCGAGGGCCACCCCGAGGAGCAGCTTCGAGACTCGTGGAGTCCGAGGGTCCTTCAACACAAGAGACCACACACGAACTTCGCGCCTGATGCGTGCGATGGCTATTCTTACGCTCATGTCAGGAGCGTCCCAGCAACCGGTCCAGAATAATAGCGGCTGCGCTGCGGACCGACAGGTGGTTGAAGTCTGTGGGGCCCCATATGGGGTCAAGAACGTAGTCCATCTGTGCCATGATCTCGTCTGCCAGGCCAAAGCCGGTCCCGAACACCAGCAGGTACGGATGATCCCCTGTACGAATCTTGTCGCCCATTGCCGGACAGCCGATGGAGTTGGGGAATGTGCGCGCGCTTGTCGCTACCAGGACTGGTTTCTCACCTTCCACAAGCTGAATATCGGCAAGAGCTTCTTCGAAGTGTGTCACGACTCGCAGCAGTGACAGTGACTCGGCGCGATTTGGATTGTACTCGTGTCCGAATCCTTCGTTCCAGAAATGGGCGATGCGCAGGGCGATCTGCTGTTCCTGAGGAAGGGGCTCGACTTCGTACATTGCCCTGGCTCCGTATGTCTTGCCAGCCCTGGCGATGTCATGGATATCGTGGATGACGATGGACGTCGTGACAATCTCGTGGTGCTTGTTGTAGACCGGATGGTGCACGACGGCCAGATACAGTCTGAAGTCAATCAAGGATCCCCCTCAGGTCTGCCAGCACCTTGCTGAGATACTTGCGGTCCTGGTCGGTCAAGTCGAAATCCCCCAGGAGGTCGGGCCTTCGAATGAGCGTCCTTCGGAGTGCCTCCTCGCGACGCCATTTGGCAATGTTCGCGTGATGCCCCGACACAAGAACCTCAGGCACGGTCTCCCCATCCAGTTCCCGTGGGCGCGTATACTGGGGGTACTCCAGCAGCCCGGACGAGAAGCTCTCCTCGCCGGTGGATGCAGCATTCCCGGTAGCCCCGGGAAGCAGGCGGGTAATAGCGTCGATGATCTCGATTGTCGCGATCTCGCCCCCGGAGAGCACGATGTCTCCGATCGAAATGGCAACGTCGAGCCGTTCCATGACTCGCTCGTCAACCCCCTCATAGCGCCCAGCAACAAACAGCAGTCGCTCCTCATGCGCCAGGTCCTCGATCATGTTCTGCGTCAGGCGGTCGCCCTGTGGAGCAACCCCGATCTTAAGCCATGAGCCTGCTGGATTGTCGATCGTCTCCAGTGCCTCCATAAGTGGTCTGGGCAGGAACATCATCCCCGCACCCCCACCGAATGGGATGTCGTCGGTCGTATGGTGACGGTCATGTGTATAGTCACGAAGGTCGACAGCCTCGAAGTCCAACATGCCCTTGTCGATGGCCATCTTCATGACGCCGACCTGCGTGAATGGTTCGTACAGCTGGGGAAATATAGAGATCGTTTTGATTTTCATGTCAGCAACAGTATAGCAGACGTGCCAACTTGCCAAGGACAAAGCATGGACCACATGGAAACGCCCCGGTGTGATCCGGGGCGTTTCGAGACACAGAGATGCAGACTACTTCTATGCTCTACGGGTCTTGGTTCCTTTCGCCGGCTTGGTGGCAACCGGTTTCAGATAGGTGTCCATCCACCGACGGATGCTCTCGAGGCGATCAATGCGCCGGTCCGTGCGTCCGATGCGTGACAACCCGTGCGGTTCCTCCGGGAAGACCACAAACTCGCTGGGAACACGATTCACCTGGAGTGCCGTGAACACCTGCTGACCCTGCTCGATGGCGCATCGGAAGTCCATTTCGTTGTGCAGGACCATCGTTGGCGTCGTAGCGTTACCCAGGTACTTCACCGGGGACCTGTCCCAGAGCACATCGATGCCCTGCTGCGGAGACTTGTTGCCACAGGGAAACTGGAAGACCCAGTTGAGATCGCTGGTGCCCCACATGCTGATAAAGTTGCTGACACTGCGCTGTGTTGCCGCGGCAGCGAAGCGGTGCGTGTGGCCGATGATCCAGTTGGTCATGTAGCCTCCATAGCTGCCACCGGTGACACCCATGCGCCTGCGGTCGATATACGGCTTCTTCTCGACAAAGTCAGTCCAGTCCATGAGGTCGTCAAAATCGACGGTGCCCCACCGGCCCCAGATGGCCTTCTCGTGCTCCTCGCCATAACCGGTTCCACCCCGCGGATTGCTGAAATAGACGACATAGCCGCCCGCTGCCAGGAAGTAGAACTCGTGCATGAACAGGTTGCCATACTGGTCCTGCGGACCACCATGGATCTCGAGAATCGATGGATACTTCTTCTTGGGGTCAAACCCTGGAGGCGTCATGATCCACCCCTGAAGGTCGTGCCCGTCGCGTGCCTTGAACCACACTTCTTCGACCTTGCCAAGATCGAGCCGACGGAGGAGTACCTGGTTCAGATGTGTCAGTTGGCGGACGTCTCCCGTGTCCATGTCACGCACCCAAACCTGCCCGGGATCAGTCATCGTGCCCAGGAAATAGGCCATCATCCTCTGCTGATTGTCGACGGTGAACGTGCCGACACTGCCAGGAGTGTCGATGACGGTATAAAGCGTCCCCTCATTGACGACGATGGCCATTAACTTGGTGCTCCCATGCTCGGAAATCTGGAAGTACAGCACCTTGCCATCAGGAGACCACACAGGAGGCATCTGGAGCCCTCCCCCTACGTCGTTCAGGGTCGAACATGTGAGTGAGATGTCATACGGTCGGGTCACGCTGCATGCAACTCCCTTCCCGTCGGTGGAAACGACCCACAGTTCAACGTTCTGCCACCATTCGTTGGGATCTCTTGGCCCAACGTAGCAGATCCTGCTCCCGTCAGGCGAGAAAACTGGCATCCCCTTGGGGCCTCGAGGAGTCTTGACCCGCTTCATTGCTCCTCCTGCCGCCGGCATGACATAGAGATCGGTCAGGTCGGGCTCGAGGTCGGGGTCTTCCCTGCGATTACTGCAGAAAACGAACGACCTGCCGTCCGGAGACCAGGATGCGCCGTATTCGTCATACACACTGCCTGAAGTGAGCTGCCTCATCCGGCCTTTGGCAATATCGACGACCCACAGGTGAGTCCGTTCATGGCCGAGCCACCCCTGGCCGTCTCCACGGTAGAAAAGGCGTGTATAGTGGCGCGATACGACGCCCAGCTTCTTCTTCTTCTCGTCCGCCTCGCGATCTATGACTTCCTGATCCTTCTGTGTGAACTCCAGCAGGAGGCTCCTGCTATCAGGCGACCATGTCAGGCTGGAGATGTCGCCCTTGAGATTCGTAAGGCGACGCGCCTCCCCGCCGTCAGCATTGATGACATAAACCTGCGCACTCTCGCCTTCCTTGCGCGACGACAGGAATGCAAGAGTCCGTCCGTCGGGCGACCACCTTGGCGATGCATCTGTCTGGTCTCCCTGCGTGAATTGGCGTTCGCCAGAACCGTCTGTAGGTGCCATCCACAGATTCGCGTATTTCTTCTGAGTCTTCTTGTCCACCCGCTGAATGCCATAGACGACATGCCTGCCATCCGGCGAGAGGCGGACGTCCGTGAGAAGCTGAAGTGCATAGAGACCCTGCGCCGTGATGGAACGCAGTGATTGCTTCGGTCGTATCATGTTTTCCTCCATCGTTTCCATGTCAGTGGCGGGGGTGCACGCGCACCCGTTCCAGCCCCGTGTTTCCACGTCCATTGTAGGCAAAACGAAGCTCAGGTATAGCGGAAACCGAAAAAGCCCCGGCACTTAGCACCGGGGCCTCCTGGACACGAGTGAGAGCCGAGCTAGAATTCCTGCCGCTGCAGCATGCAGTACGAAATTCCTAGCATGCAGCCACTCAGAACCACGCCGACCACAATGGGCACGAGCTGCGGTACGGGGTATACGATGAGGTTTGGGCTTCCAAACAACGCCAGCGGGTTCAGCCAACGGAGGGGCTTGAACTGGCCCGCGACTGAAAGAACGATAAGGATGCCCCCTGAGAAGAGCATTGCTTTCACGCGGTCCGGCACGAGCACTGAGAGCAGTGTCGCAAGAGAGGCAAATGTGAGAAGCGCGACAACGCTGTGCAGCGTCGCAGCCAGCACGAATGCAAGCTGGGGCGCTTTGCCGACGATGAGAGCGCCCAAGACTGCACCTCCTGTAGAAACCAGCACTGCCAGCACGAGCCCTCCAAACAGGACGATAACCTTGGCTGCCAGGATCATGCCTCGGCTGACAGGCCGCGAGAATAGGAAGATGGCAGTGTGCAGTTCCCGCTCGCCGGCGATTGCACTACCCAGCAGCACGACTGCGAGGATGGCACCCACCTGTTGCAGGTTCTTGCTGAACCACTGGGAATACAGATACGCATTCACATTACTGAAGTCCGGCAACAGTTTCTTGATCAGATCTGCATACTCCGGTGGAATCTGTCCCATGCCGGGAATGCCCCCCTCGAGGAAACGATACGCAATGGAGACAGCCGCCCCTATCACGGACAGCAATACGCATCCTATGATGATCTTCATGCGGTTTTCCCGCAACTCTTTCCACATCAGTGCTTTCACGTCACGCCTCCACAAACCGCATGAATATCTCGTCGAATGGCAAAGACTGCACGTTCAGCACGGTGCCCCCAGCATCGAAAAACGCTGTGCGGGCTTGTTCCTGGTCGGCGAGCACCTCGATGTCCCAAGCATCCTGGCCGAGGTCCCGTTCCCGTTGAACAGCAATGCTCTTCACGTCGCGCGGGCTGTGCCCCACCCCAAATCGGACCGTGTAGACCCGATACCGTGCCTTGATGGATTCCACCTCGTCCTGGAGGACCGTGTGACCGTGACGCATGAATGCCACTGTATCGCAGATCTTCTCGACCTCGCTCAGAATGTGCGATGAAAAGAAGACCGTCAGATTGCGCCGGGATGTCTCGTCTGCCAGCACGCTCAGGAAATGCGACCGAACCACGGGGTCCAGACCTTCGGTGGGCTCGTCAAGGATGAGCAACTCCGGTTCTGTCGAGAGAGCGATGTAGAGCCCAAGCAACTTGCGCATGCCCTTGGAATATGTGGAGATCTTGCGCGTGAGCGGCAGTTCGAAGACAGTCTGCAGCCTCCGCACGTTCTCCTGCACGGAGCAGCCGTACAGTCGCGCGTTGAACTCCAGAATCTCGAGGCCCGTCATGTTCGGATAGAGCGAGAAGTCCTCGGGCACGAACCCGATGCGACGGCGCAGGATCATTCCATCTCCTGACGGGATGGAACCAAGAACCGTGAGTGACCCAGCCGTAGGCTCCATCAGTCCGAGCATCAGCTTGATGCTGGTCGTCTTGCCCGCGCCATTTGGGCCCATCAGGCCAAAGATGCTGCCCGCTGGGACGCTCAGACACATATCCTGCAAGGCCCGGACCTGTCCATATGACTTGTTGACGCCAATCATTTCTATCACATTCATGAACTTCCTCCCTGGTCATCCTCTTTCGCAGAAATCTCCTTGCGCTTCTCCAACCGTCCAATGAGATCATCGATCGTGAGGCCGGCGTTGCGGGCCTCAACGACCAGCATCTCCACCATGTGTGCAAGGCGTTCTGTCTCCACGCCGATCCTGCCTTCCCGCACAAATGTCCCCTTGCCGCTGACGGTCTCGACCATCCCCTCGCGCTCCAGGTCCCTGTACGCCTTGGCCACCGTGTTAGGATTAACAGCCAACTTGACCGCAAGTTCGCGGACTGTCGGCAGCTGGTCGCCCGAGTGCAGAGTACCAAGAGCTACGCCATTCCTGACCAGCTGAATGATCTGCAGGTACACAGGCACGCCATCATACGGGTTCACGTAGAATTCCATCATCACCCCTTATTGTACTATTACGATAGTACAATAGGTGAGGTTGTCAAGAGTTGACTGAGAGCGGTGGTGAAATCGGTGGAATTGGAGCGAAGGAAAAAGGTACCGGCATTGGGCGGAATATAGTCCTAGCATTTCTAACCTTCTACTGCCCTGCAAGTTAGTCAAAACATCGCCACCGCGTTACACTTGTAGTGGAGACAATGATCTCCGCTGCGATGCCTCAACGATGCGGCGTGCTGACGAGGGTGGTGACTAGGTTCCAGCCCACCATTGTATAAAGAAGGGATTTGGAGATGAAAAATGGAAACAGACGAGAAGAAGGATCACAAACATTTCAGCCTTAAAGTCATTCTACCGGTCGTCCTTGTCCTGGTGCTGCTAGCCGCATCTCTTGCCGTGTACCAGGTGATTAGGTCGCATGCCGGCATGGAGCAGAAGGTTGCAACACTCATCCCCTACAGGAAAGGCAATAAATGGGGGTTCTGTGATTCAAGTAAAAATATCATAATACCAACCGTGTATGATGAAGTATATCCTTTTAGTGAGGGGCTTGCGCGAGTTAGGGTCAGCGGAGAATATGGTTTTGTTAATACTGCTGGAAGCGTAGTAGTACAACCCGTCTACGATCTTGCAGGAGATTTCAGCGAAGACGTCGCCTGGTTTGCAAGCAACGGCAAATACGGTTTCCTGGATAAGAAGGGGAACATTGTAATAGAACCCGTTTACAGTGTTGTGAACAACTTCAAAGGAGGGCTTGCCAATGTTATGCTTGAGAGTATCGAGAGTCTCATAGATAAACACGGGAAGACGGTAATTCCATTAGCAATACCGGCTATTGATTGGAACAGAGGAGTCAGTGAGGGTCTTGTACGTGTAGAGACTCTTTCGAAGAATGGTTACATTGACACAAAAGGGACAGTAGTGATTCCCGCTGTTTATGATTTTGCAGAAGAATTTAACGAAGACCTTGCAGTTGTCTGTCTCGATGGGAAGTATGGTTTTATCGACACTAAAGGTACCATGGTAATTAAACCTGCTTACGAAAATGCATGGCAGTTTCAAGAAGGTCTTGCGGCAGTTAAGCTCAATAGTAAATGGGGGTTTGTCGATACCAAGGGAAACCTGGTAATACAACCTCTCTATGAGGATGTAAGTCAGTATTATCAATTCTACCCGGGCTTTAGCAATGGACTCGTGGCCGTGGAACTAAATGGACAATGGGGTTACATTGATACCAAGGGGAAGATGATCCTATATCCTGTCATCAATCCAGGAAGTTTCAGGGATGGTCTTGCTCCCTTTGGTCCCGGTGGAAAATGGGGCTTTATTGACAAGAAGGGGAATGTGGCGATCAAGCCTGTCTACGCTTCTGCAAGGAGTTTCAGCGAGGGGCTTGCACAGGTTCGCATCGGCGGCAAAAGCGGCTTCATCGACGAAAAGGGGAATATGGTGTTACCACCTATTTACGAAGACGCAAACGACTTTCATGAAGGCATTGCAGCGGTTAAGATCAGTAAGAAGTGGGGCTGGATCGATACCAAGGGGAAGATCGTGATACCGGCAATCTATGACAGCGCATGGGATTTCAACAACGGTGTAGCGCAGGTAGATCTGAATGGCAAGCGGTGTTACATCGACAAGAAAGGGAATCTCTCAACGCAACCTTTCCTTGGCTATTTCTACGATGGTCTTGCAAATTACTACGTTGGATCCAAGTACGGTTTCAGAAACACAAAAGGGAACATAGTGATACCCTTGCTTTATGAAAACGCAAATGACTTTTGCGAAGAGCTTACGGCGGTCAAACTCAACAATAAATGGGGCTTTATTGACCAAAAAGGAAACATGGTAATACAACCTCTTTACGATGAAGCAGGGGACTTTCACGAAGGTCTTGCTGGAGTTGGCATCAATAGCAAGTTTGGCTACATCGACAAGAATGGAAACGCTGTGATAGCCTTAGCCTATGAATATGATCATGTGCACCAGTCTCCTCTTGAAGAGAATGCACGACCTTTTAGTCAAGGCTTTGCGGCAATTCGAATCAACGATAAATGGGGTTCCATAGACAAGAATGGGAAAACGCTAATAGAGCCCGTCTACACTTTCATGAGCAGTTTCCGGGATGATCGCTTGGTTGTGGGTCTAAACGGAAAATACGGCTTTGTTGACACCAAGGGAAAGATGGTAACGGGTCTAACGTATGACAAGGTGGGGGATTTTGAACATGGTATTGCGCCTGTCTACCGATTGGTCTATTCCGGTCCTCCAGCTGATGACTACGACGCTCTGGGTTACATCGACACCAAAGGCACTCAGTACTGGGAAGAGTAACAGCGAGTGGGGGAGTGGCCCGGGGGCATCTTACAATCGGAGTTTGGGGGCTCTCCTACGGTCTGCTGAGCGTGAAGACAGTCACCTCGGGAGGACAGAAGAACCGAACGGGCAGGACGCTCATGCCAAGTCCCTGGCTGACGTAGAGAGGAACGCCGCCGACCTGGTACAGGCCGCGCACGAACGGAGACCCCTCCAGGGCGGCGGTCAGGCGGTCACCCCACACAAGAAGCCTCACCTGACCCCCATGCGTATGGCCGGTCAGTACCAGCGAGGCATGCCCCGATGCCACAATGCTGGTCACGTCGTCTGGACAGTGTTCCAGCACGATCGCCCGCTCACCCGCTACCAGCCCGGAGAACCCCGCTTCGACATCCATGTGGTAGCTGTATGAATCGTCCAGCCCTACGATGGCAACTGGGCTCCCACCGGGGCGACGACTGATTCGTGTCGACTCGTTCTCCAGGACGACAAATCCTACTTGCCGCAGCTGCTCCAGGAACTGCTCCATGGCCTCCCCATCACTGAAGCGCCAGTGTTCATGATTCCCCGGGACGTAGACGACCGGAACGCCCGCCGCTTCACAGAGCTGCTTCGCCCACGCAAGGACCACAGGAATGCTGGAACGCCTGTCAGCGACGTCTCCAGTAACGACAACGAGGTCAGGACGTTCGGTACGGACAGTATCGATGGCGCGCCACGCGGCCGGCGACGGGTAGCCCAGATGGGGGTCGCTCAGCTGGATGACGGTTCCCCCGGTCCACTCTTCTGGCAACCCGGCAACCCTCGCCTCGATCCGGCGTATGAGAAGAATGCGTGGCTCGACGACTGCAGCCTCCAGGAACAGGGCGGCAACCAGAGCCAGAGTCCAGAGCAGCCGCCTGTGTCTGTGCATGCGAGCGGTTACCCAGCGGTCGATTCGTCCAGCCCGCATGACGTGAGCGTGATGAATGTCAGTTCTGGCCGGCACAGGAACCGTATGGGAAAATGGCTCATACCCATCCCGGCATTGACGTAGAAGATCGTATCACCCAGCTTGAACAGCCCGCGCGCGAAGCGCGTGCCGTACCTTGAAGGGACCCGCAAGGCACCGATGAACGGGAGGCGGACTTGGCCTCCATGGGTATGACCGGCGAGGACCAGCCGTGCAGCAGGACGCTGCGCCAGTTCCTCGAACGCCTCAGGAGCATGGGTCAGCACCAGCGCGAATGCAGTGTTGGGGACACCCTTGAAGCTGGCATCAAGGTCGGCGTGTCCAAAGTACGGGTCGTCCGTGCCGACAAGCCAGATACTGTCGCCATGTCGATGCAGCACAACATTCTGATTCACCAGAACTCGAACCCCCGTCTCGGCCTGGAGGCGCTGGTTCCACGCCGCAATGCTCTGCTTCGTCGGAAAAGCCCGATGGTCCCAGTTACCGGGTACGACTACCACCGGCACTCCAGCCGCGGCTCGCAGGTCACACAGGAATGCGATACATGCAGCTGTCTGCTCCGGCCGATCGACCAGGTCGCCTGTGATGACGACCAAGTCAGGATGTTCTCTCCCGATGACGTCGATTGCTGTCCGGTAGGCCCGCGAAATGCCATGGAGATGCAAGTCCGACAACTGTGCGATCTTCAAGCCGTCGAAACCGGCAGGCAACCGGGAACACGAAATCTCCAACCGCGAAACGTGCAGTTGAAACGGCTCCAGCAGAAAACCGTCGACCAAGGCTGCGCCCACGAGGGTGCCGCATGCAATGCCTGTTGCACTTATTGTCGCTGCTCTGTTCACGTGTCTTCTCTCCAGTGATCGTGGTTGAAACGCAATACCGCGAGTATAGCGGCACAACAGACAAGAGACAACAACATAGAGTGAAAACCACGATGGCGGCGCATTGGCGCCGCCATCGTGACATAGGGAGGAGGATGACAACATCGCCTCCTGTGTCGTTTGTCGCGCACTAGAGCACGCCGAGCTTCTTCGCCTCCTGGGACAGGCTCTCTCTGAACTTTGGATGCGCTATGGCGATGAGGGCAAGCGCCCGCTCGCGCACGCTTTTGCCCTTCATGTGCGCCACCCCATGCTCTGTGACGACATAGTCAGTATCCTGTCGGGGTACCGAGACGAAACTGCCCGGACTCAGCATCGATACGATGGTCGATATCTCATCGTCCTTCACTGACGAGCGCAGCGCGATGATGCCTTTTCCTCCCCGCGACAGTGTGGCACCACGGTGCATGTCGAGCTGGCCACCGGTACCCGTGTAGTGTCGGTATCCAATGGACTCACTGCAGACCTGTCCTGTCAGGTCCACCTGCAGCGACGTGTTGATGCTCACCATGTGGTCGTTCTGGGCGACGACGTATGGGTCGTTTACGTACGAACCTCTGAGGAGCTCAACACCAACATTCTCGTCGATGAACTCGTAGAGGCGCTGACCGCCCATGGCGAAGGTGCCTACAATCTTGCCCTTGTGAAGCGTCTTCTGGGTATTGTCGATGATTCCCGTCTCGACCAGATCGACGATGCCGTCAGTGATCATCTCGGTGTGGATCCCCAGGTGCTTCTTCCCGGACAGGAACTTCATGATGGCGTTTGGGATGCCCCCGATACCGATCTGCAGGGTTGCCCCATCATCAATCAGACGTGCAATGTTCTCGCCGATGTGCTGCTCAATGTCCGTTGCCTGGGTGACAGGAACGGTCAGGAGAGGAATGTTGTTCTGTACCAGCAGGTCGACGTCGTCAACGTGCACCTGTGTGTCTCCAAATGTCCTGGGAAGGTTCTCGTTGATCTCCAGCACAACGAAGTCAGCGTGTTCGATCATATCCTTCTCGTAAACAAGACTCAGAGACAAGGACATGAACCCGTGGCTGTCAGGAGGCGTTGCAGTCCCGACAAACACGTTGATCGGCTCCGCCTGAATCTTCTCTCTTCCGGCATTGTGCAGATTGTTGGGGATGAACGAGACGAGTCCCTTCTTGTAGAGCTCGCGCTCGGGGCCGCCGAAGTACCAGCTCTCCATCTTGAACGGAGCATCGGCATCGGCTCCGACATCAGCCAGGAATGGGTAGTCCTTGAGCAGAAGGCAGGATACGACCTTCACGTTGCGTACTCGCTCGCGGATACCGTGCAGAGATGACAGGAACCCTTGTGGCTGAGCAGCCGCCATTCCCACGACAACTGTGTCATTTGACGATATCCTGCCAAGCACCTCGTCCATCGAGACTAGCTTGTCCGTCCAGGATCCCCGCTGCATCACTCCCTCCCTTGAAATCGGTTTCTTCGTGTCTCAGTCAACATGCCGTCCATCAGCCAAGTTCATGTTCCCAGGACGATGCCCCCGTCCACAGCGAGCGTTGTGCCATGAACGAACGCAGCCTGGTCGGATGCAAGCCACACGTATGCATTTGCGATATCCTCAGGAGCCCCAATGCGTCCCATGGGCGTGTGGGCGACCATTCCTTCCAGGACCTTCTCCGGCATCGCAGCGACCATATCCGTCATGATGAAACCGGGGGCAACCGCGTTCACGCGGATTCCATACTTGCCCAGCTCGCGAGACCAGGTCTTCGTCATGGCGATCAAGCCAGCCTTGGCGGCAGCATAGTTGGTCTGGCCGAAGTTGCCATAGGCTGCAACCACCGAGCTGGCGCTCAGGATGATTCCATGCCCCTGCTTGATCATGTGAGGAGCAACGGCTCTCGTCGCGACGAACACACCTCTCAGGTTGACGCCGATGACAGCATCGAAGTTGGCGTCCGACATCGTCCCGGTGATGACTCCTTCCTTGTACTTGACCAGCTGACTGTCGCGCGTGATGCCGGCGTTGTTAACGAGTATATCAATATGACCCCATGTCTCGACAACCTCGGCAACTGCTTTCTCCACAGCCTCTGTATCGGCAACGTTCACCGCCTGGAACATCACAGGAGTGTCCAACTGCTTCAGGTCGGCCAGCGTGGCCGCCCCTGCCTCGGCGTTCATGTCCCAGATGGCGACGCGGGCGCCTTCCTCGGCGAATCGTTTCGCCGTCGCCCGGCCGATGCCGGCAGCTCCGCCGGTAACGATAACGACCTTGTCCTTTAGTCCATAGTCCTTTGACATGGTTTCCTCCTATTTCACTCGTTTGAGTACTGATGCGAAGTTGCTGACGTTCGAGCCGCCGACGTTCATGACAACCCCCACCTCGGGACTTTTGGCTCCCAGCCCGAGTGGCCGCCCCTCCAGCTGCCGCGCGACGTAGACGTGCATCGACACGCCGGTGGCTCCTACGGGGTGTCCCTTGCCGATGAGACCTCCACTGAGGTTGACCGGACAGCTGCCGTCCGGCTGCACGACGCCACCATGCTCGATGAGGCGCCCCCCTTCCCCTTCAGGACATAGCCCCATGGCCTCGTAACTCAGCAGCTCATTGATCGTGAAGCAGTCGTGGACTTCTGCGACGTCGACGTCTGATGCGGTGATGCCAGCCTTGCGGTAAGCTGACTCGACCGCCATCCTGCCGGCAATGTTGTGCCACAACTCACGCCTGCTCGACTGCATGTGGTCCGTGACCAGCACCTGCGAACTGATCTCCACGACATTCTGCTTGAGGGTCTTGACGTCTTCAATCGGTCCGAGCACCATAGCAGCCGCTCCGTCGCTGACCAGAGAGCAGTCCGTCAACTTGAGCGGGTCGGCAACAAGAGGGTTCTTCTCAGAAACACCCAG
>JAPLGH010000148.1 GCA_026390285.1 Caldisericota bacterium | reverse complement strand
GTCGGTTACGTGAAGGTGGGCGGTGCGTGCACGAGCCAGCGATTCCCGGACGGGACAGACATCATGAAACGGGCAGATCGGTTCGAGCTGACAGTGGGCTGCCGATATATGGCTGATGAGCCGGGACTTCTTCAGGAACAGCGGCATGCCGGGGATGAACACCGAGCGTGTCTCCCATTCATAGACGATGAGAGCAGAGAGCTCAAAGCCGAACTCGCGACGCATGGTGGGGCTCCGGGTCGCTCCATCGAGGAGCATAAGGCAGACAAGGTTGTTGGGGCTCTCCTGTGATATCCAGAGAGGTCGCGCATCTCCAGGCAGGGCGTCCTCCAGGAGTGGTTCGATAGCTGCAGGAGCACGCAACAACACGGCGACGGGGGATGTGGATGCCTGGACATCCCCGAGGTATCGCGCTCGAAGCGACCGGGGTTCACATTGCAGGAGGACATCGCGGCCGGTAGCCAGCAACGCCATCTCGGGAGATGACATGTCGCCGATGATGCCCTGCTTCAGTGCCTTCAGGTGTGGTAGGCGCGAACGGTCGAGGTCCGTCAGAACGGCCTCGAGGTCTGCCATCTCACATGGCTGAATCACCGTTCTGGTGTCGCCGGTGTCCAGCAGACCCAGGTCTGCCACAATTGGATAGAGAAACTGGATACGTTGCACAATGGCATCAGGGAGGGCGGATTGTGTTATCTTGTCCTTCAGCTTCCGGTAGAAGCGAAACAGGGAGAGACTATCTCCAAGAGCCCTGTGAGCTTCCTCCTTCTTGATTGCCAGGGAGTCCACCAGTGCTACCAGACTATGACTCTGCAGGTCCGGGAAGAAGATGCGAGCAAGTTCCAGCGTGTCAAAGACGGGGTTGGCGAGTTGACCGTGCAGTGCTCTGCGAAGGAAACCCTCATCAAAGCTGGAGTTGTGTGCCAGCAATGGACTGCCGCTGGCAAACTGCAGAAACTCGTCGACAACTTGGTCTACCGGTTCTGCCGGTTCAAGGTCGAGAGGAGTTATTCCTGTGAGAGCAGAAATGAATTCGGGCAGACGAGCCCCTTCCTTCAGGCGGCAGAACTGCTCAAATCGTCCCACCTCCTTGCCTCCACGTACCTTCACGGCGCCAATCTCGATAATCTGATCGGAAGCCTGATCGAGGCCTGTTGTTTCGAGGTCGAAGAAGACGAGTTCCTGTTCGTTTTTCAACTCGTTCCTTTCTATTTGAAGTAGGCAATTGTCACCCCATCGCCACCCTCTTCGGGGCTCGAAAAGCTGAAGTGATCAATACTTGGCAGGGTCTTGAGGAATTCATGGATCTGTTTTCGCAGAATGCCGGCACCCTTGCCATGGCAGATGTAGACGAATGAAAGGCCTGACAGATAAGCAACGTCAATGTACTTGTCGAGTTTCTCGAGTGCCTCGTCGACACGACTTCCATGCAGGTCAATTTTCATGGGGACGAATGGCAGCGTTGGTTCGCGCGCTCCGCTGTACTGCATGGCGCGGTTCTGATAGGAGTTGAGTTCTGGTTCGGTCAATTTGCGCACCTGTGCTTCAGGCACCGTCGTACGCATGGAACCCGACTGGAGAACAAGCTTGCGCTTGTCCTTCATGACATCGATGACGATGGCCTGCTTGTTGACCGACGTAATGATGACCAGGTCACCTGGCAAGATTTCTTCGACGGGCGTGAACGGAGGCTTGTCCTCATAGGGCTCCGCCCTCTGGACAAGTTCATCGTGCGTTGCCTCGACCTCCCGCTTTGCGTCGCGGGCGGCCTGCGGCTGGTTCTTGAGGCTGTCCTGATATTGCTTCATGAGGTCGTCCATGCGCCTGCTGACATCGTCGACAATGCGTTGAGCCTCAACATGGGCTGTTTTGAGCTCCTGTCTCTCGTTTGCCTCAAGCAAGGCAAGTTTTGCCTCGTAGTCGTCGCGAAGCTTCTCGAGTTCCTGCTGGTTCACGTTGAGGCTGTCCTTGGTGTGACTGATTTCCTGGGAATCGGTCACGATGCGGCTCATCAACTCGGTGGTTGCCTTGTGCTCGTTGCTCAGTTCGTCGTGGGCAAGAGTAAGCACTGCTTCGGGCAGTCCCAGTCTCTCGCAGATGGTGAACGCATGACTTTCGCCCGGGGAACCAAGGATGAGCTCGTAGGTCGGCTGAAGCGTTTCGACGTCGAATCCGACGGAAGCGTTTCGTATCTGGTCGTAGCGGTACGCGAGGAGTTTCAGGCTGCTGTAGTGCGTCGTAATGACCGTCGTGACTCGCTTCTGATACAGGAAATCGACGATGCCGGTAGCGATGGCTGAACCCTCCTCGGGATCAGTACCGACGCCCAGTTCATCGAGCAGGACTAGCGAGTACCGCGTCGCCTGCCCGAGGATGCGGACGATGTTCGACATATGCGCAGAGAATGTCGACAGACTCTGTTCGATGCTTTGTTCATCGCCAATGTCGACAAAAACCTCGTCATAGAGGCCGACCGTGCATCCGTCCGACGCGGGGATGAAGAGCCCCGCCTTGCTGATGAGAACAGTAAGCCCCAAGGTCTTCAGGGTAACGGTCTTGCCTCCCGTGTTTGGGCCCGTGATGACCACCGTGAAGTAGTCCTTGCCGATGGAGAGAGAGATTGGCACGCACTCTGCGACCAATGGGTTGCGGACATTGCGCAGGTTGGTCTCCAGGTTGGGGCTCACTGCCGGCTTGACGCCGTTCCATAATCTTGCCAGACGTCCCTTGGCCAGGCTGAAGTCGAGGTGACCCGCCACGTTCAGCGATTTCTCGACGTCTGGGGCGGCTTTTGCGATAAGGTCTGTCAGGTAGAGAAGGATGCGCGATATCTCCTTCTTCTCATCAGACTGCAGGATCTGCAGACGATTGTTGAGGTCAATCACGCGTGTGGGCTCGACAAACAGGGTCATGCCACTGTCGGACTGATCGTGGACAACCGACTGAATTGCATCCTTGAACTCCCGCTTGACCGGGATCACATACCTGTCGTTCCGCATCGTGACGATGCGGTCTTGAACGGCACGGCCATAGGTTTCGCTCCCGAGGATGTCCTGGAGCACCTTGTTGATGGTCTTCTGCAGTTCAATCTTCTCACGACGGATGGCTGCGATATTGATCGACGCGTCGTCGAGAACGTCCCCATCCTGGTTGACGCATCGCTCTATCTCCTGTGCGAGAGACGAAAACGGCTTGACGTCCTGGGAAATGCTGAACAGCGAGGGATAGAGGTCCTTGATCGTCACGAACGCCTTTCGCACGCGTGACAGCTCGTTCAGCACGACGCAGACCTTCCACACTTCCTGCCCGGAGAGTTGCAGACGGACCTTGGCCTTGTCGAGCTCGGCCCTCACGTCGAGGAGGTTGCTGAGGGTAAGGTCACCGAACCGCTCCAAGTAGGAAGACGCTTCATCCGTCTCGGTCTGGGCTGCCCTGATGGCGTCAATGCTGTCGAGCGGACCGAGCGCACGTGCTTCTTCAGCTCCCAGCGCCGACTCTGCCTGTGATGCCAGTGCTTCCTGGATAAGGTCGAAGCCGACCTTGCCGTACGTGTACTCGCGAATCGCTTGCTGAGCCTCTATGACCGGGTTCTTCGTAGTATCCCCCCTACACGACTTGCGAGGGCGACCTCGACGCAGCCGACAAGGACATCGACTTCCTCACCCAACAGCGTTCGGTCGGGTGAGGCGAACTCCATCGAGAAGCCCACGCTCTTCTTGCCTGCCGGCAGACTGCCCCCCTGAAAACTGTCGAACACGACTATTGCCTTGAGCAGAGGGCCACTATTCTCAGTGATGATCGCCTGCAGTTCGCCGGCTGTCATGCTGCTGTCCACAAGAACAGCGATGTCACGCCGGATGGACGGGAACTTTGAAAACTCTTTGAAAGTGATGGCCGGCACGCTCTTCAGTAGCGCATCAACAGAGAACTCGGCGTAGAACGCGTCTCGTTCCAATCCGAGCAGTGTGCCGACGTCGTGCCTCAAAACGCCGAGCGTCCCCAGGGACGTGGTTTCCGAGGAGACCAGGGCGCCTGCTCCAGGTTCCAGGAGAGCGCCGTCCAATGGCGCGACGGCAAAAGATACATGCAGATCGCGTAGAATTGACTCGACGATGCCTTTCAACACAAAAATGCTGGAACTGACGGCGGGCGTCGTCCAGTTGGTGTCTTGCCACTTGCCTGTCAGAAGAATGCCAAGGCTCGTCTCTTCGTCAAACGACCGGTCACGAATGCTAAACGTCTTGCCTATTTCAAAGGAAGCGAAGCCCTCACGGCCCCGCGAGAGGTTCCGGACCGCCGCTCCCGCCAGACCAACGACCATTGTGGGGCGCAGAGCGTCCCAGTCCACGGTGAGCGGGTTGAGCAGCAGTGGCGCCGGAGGCAAACCCATCGCCGCCACGATGTCCTGGTGCACGAAGCTGACCGTGCGTGATTCGACGAGGCCGATCCCGACGAGAGCCTGACGCAGTCGCTTGCCAAGTGTCTTGAGGGGTGACTCTGAACCGCGGCGCAGAACAAGGCTCGGCGTATGCGACGGGAACTCGTCAAAGCCCTCCATCCTGACGATTTCTTCAACATATTCCGGCCAGGAAGTCAGGTCGCCACGGAACGATGGTGGTGTCACGGATAACGTTGTGCCCGTGACTCTCGACGCGATTCCTTCATAGCCGAAGAGTCGCTGAATGTCTGCCGTCCTAAGGTTCGAACCAAGATACCCGTTCACCCGGTTCAGGTCGAGACTCAGAGATGGCCGCACGGGAACAGGGATGCCAGCAGAAGCAACACGTGAGACATAGGAGCCCAGGCACTGCTCGCGGACGAGTGCGGACAGAACTGAAGGGACAGCGCTGACAGTGAGTCCTGGATCCGTGCCTCGCTCGTAGAGATAGCCAGCGTCTGTCTTGATGCCAAGGTGCCTGCTCGAGCGCGCAACTGCCCTCGGATCGAAGTGCGCAATCTCAAAAACGACGCGAGTCGTCTCAGGCGTCACGCTGGATGCCAGTCCTCCCATGACACCGGCGACAGCCACTGGGGCGGCGGCATCCGCTATGACGAGCGTGCCCGGTTCGAGCAAGCGCAACACGCCGTCCAACGTAACAATGGTCTCGCCGGGCAGGGATGTCCGTACGATGATACGATGTTCCTGGAGACGGTCGTAGTCAAATGCATGAGTCGGCTGTCCATACTGTTTCAGGCAGAGATTGGTCATATCGACAATTCTGCTGACAGGGCGAATGCACAACTGGTACAGCTGAGTCCGGAAGGCGTGACTCGATGTGCCAGACACAACGTCCTGCACGAGGACACCGATGTAGGAACTGCACAGAGACCGGTCTTCGATGGTCACCACCAATTCTCCGTCGTTCCGGGCGTGCGGAAGGACTGAAGGCAGCGGCAGCTTGATGTCGCCGATATCGAACGGCTGGTCTGCCTCTCTGGCCTTGAGTACTTCGATCCATCGAGCCAATCCCAACACCGACAGGGCGTCGCCCCTGTCGGGCGTGACGCTCACCTCAAGGGCGGTATCGCCGACAGGCCATGCTTCCTCAAAGGGGCTTCCAACAACTGCTCCCGACCCAAGATGCAGGATGCCTTCCTTCTCCTCGGAGGACAGGAGGTCACCATCGAGTCCCAGCTCCTTCCAGGAACAGAGCATGCCGGACGATTCTACTGCGCCAAATGTGCGCGTCGTGATTTCCATGCCATCGGCGGTCCTGCCACCTGGGATGACTACCGGGATGATGTCCCCCTTGAGCACGTTGGTGGCGGCAGTGCACACACTAATCGTTCCACGTGGACCGAGGTCAAGGTCTACCAGCTGAAGCTTGTGGTGCGTCGGGTGGGGCGCAGCATGCGCAACCCGTGCAACGAAGACATCCCTGAATGTGACGCTGGTCGTCTCCATCGATTCGATTTCAATACCGACGTCGCCCAGTTTTGTGACCAGCTCCTCGGGAGTGTAGTCAAAATCGATCGTGGCGTGCAGTGCAGACAGCTTGATTCTCATCCAGTCACCTCAAAACTGACTCAGGAAGTCCAGGTCGTTGTCGTAGAACATGCGGATGTCACGAATTCCGTACTTGATCATCGCTATCCGCTCGATGCCCCACCCAAACGCAAACCCCTGGTAGATGCTGGTGTCGTATCCGACTTCCTGCAGGACGTTCTGGTGAACCATGCCTGATCCGCCCATCTCGATCCAGCCGGAGTTCTTGCAGGTCGGGCACCCTTTGCCGCCGCAGATAGGGCAGGAGATTGCTGTCTCGGCGCCCGGCTCGACGAATGGAAAGAATGAGGGAAGGAGCTTGACGTTGGTGGATGAGCCGAATACTCCTCTCACGAACTCCTGCAGTACTCCCTTCAGGTCAGCGAACGTGATGCCCTTGTCGATGACCAGACCTTCGACCTGCGTAAACACGGGAGTGTGGCTTGCATCGACCGCGTCGCGACGGTAGCATCTTCCGGTGGCAATCATCCGTATGGGCGGCTTCTCGTGCTTCATCGTCCGGACCTGGATAGGTGACGTGTGCGTGCGCAGAAGTACGCCAGGCGCCAGATAGAACGTGTCTTGCATGTCGCGTGCGGGGTGATCCGCAGGGATGTTGAGTGCCTCAAAGTTGTAGTATTCCTGCTCGATTTCCGGACCGTCTTTGATGTCGAATCCCATGGAAAGGAAAGCCGACTCGACCTCTTCCTCGACTTGCGTGAGGATATGCTTCCTGCCGGCTGGCATGAGTTGTCCCGGCAGAGAAAAGTCGATGTCGTACGTGCGCGTCGTGGAAGACAATTCTGACAATCTCTGGTCGACGGCTTGCACTGCCCATTGCTTAAGAGCATTGACTTGCTCGCCGAACTGTCTCCGCTGGTCCTCGGACAAAGCTGAGATGTGCTTGAGCAACGCCGTCAGCGTGCCCTTCTTTCCCAGGTACTCGATCTGAGCATTGCGAACCTCCTGAGCATCGCGAGCGGCAGTCAGCCGCGCCTCCAGGGCCGAACGTATTTCGTCTATCGTGCTTGGCATGTGCTGCTCCTCGTTCAGTGTCAATCAAGCGATTGTCATATGAATTGTATGTTGATTCGGGCTGTTTACAAGCAAACCTGCAGTTCACACGAGTCGCTTGGGGACAAGCACTGGGGTGTTGTGTCACACGAAGAAGGGCCGGCCGGCACTGTTACGACTCTCATGGGATTGCTGCTATACTTACTTTTGGTAGAGGTCCGCGCATATTGCTGCAACGAGGAGATGTCATGACCACAAAGCCCAGGGCAAGCAGGCACATTGGCAAGAACCAGACCAGTATCAAGGCGGAGAACACCTCCAGTATTCTCCGAACCGTTCATGAGAGAAACGATATTTCCCGAGCTGACTTGGTCCGGATCACTGGGTTGACCGCTCCGACAGTCTCGCGTATTGTCTCCTTTCTCGTTGAGCAGGGTGTTGTCACTGAGTCGCCGGGATCGAGTGCAGGTGTGGGGCGCAAACCGGTTGTGCTGCACTTCAACGGCAGATCGCGCTACATCGTGGCCATCGATTTCTCGTGGGCGCATGTCCGCACAGCTATCATGGACCTTGCCGGGGGCATTCTCGACCACACAGAGCGGACCATCGATCCTCGGGGCTCCATCAAGACGGAGTTCGAGAGAGTGCTGGAGACCGTTCAGGAACTGCTCGACCGTCACCGGGGCATCACGGTCATCGGAATGGGCTTCTCCGCGCCCGGGCTCATCAACTCTGAGGCGGGGGTCGTTATCAGTGTGCCGAACTTTCCATCGATTCGCAACCTCCAGGTCCGGCAGGTGCTGCAGACGCGTTTCGGTTTTCCAACGTTCGTTATCAATGACGCAAACGCTGAGGCTGTTGCCGAGAAGTTCTTCGGTCAAGGTCGCGATGCCTCGGATTTTGTCCTGGTACACCTTGGCTACGGGATTGGCGCCGGCATCATTGCCGGGGGGCGCTTGTACACCGGCAACTTTGGCGTCTCGGGCGAAATCGGCCATACATCGGTCGACCGCCGTCACGGCAAGTGGTGTGACTGTGGGAACCGTGGATGTGTCGAGTTATATGCTGGGCTGCGCGGCATTCTCGAAGACACTTCGGCCCAGGTCGGTCGACAGCTGTCGTTTGGGGAGCTTCAACAGTTGAGTGCCGAGGGAGACGCCAAGGTGCTGGGTGTCCTGAAGGAGAAGGGTGAGCTCATCGGATATGCAGTCATCAATCTGGTGAACCTCCTGGCTCCTCAGCGTATCATCGTCACAGGCCAGGTGGCGGCTCTGGGGGCTCCCATTCTGGAGCCCATGAAGCGCACCATCACGGAGCGTTGCTTCTACCACGTCGCCAATCAGGTCTCTATCACGCTGTCCTCCTTATCCGAAAATAGTACTCTTCTTGGGGCAATGACGGTGGTTCTCGACGATTTCCTCGAGAACCCCTATGATTACGTGACCGTTTGAGAGGAACGCCGTCGCTGAGGACCCTGTTCGAAGGCTTGACAGTCCCTGTCGTCATCGTACAATAATCGTATTAGTAATGTTGTGTGCAAAACCGAATGAGAGGTCGGCGACATGAAGAAATCAAGCATTGCAGGGCGTACAGTGGCAGGGGTCGACATAGGGGGAACGAAGGTTACCTTCATCCTATGGTCCAATGGATCCATGCAGTACAAGCTCGTCCTGCCCTACGCTGCTCAGTCCGGTCGCGAATTCTCAGAGCTTATTCTGAAGGGAATGGTAGACCTGCGTCAGCGGGCAACAGGTGCCGGGACTTCCATCTTGGGCACCGGTATCGGGTGTGCTGGCATGGTCGATCAGAAACGTGGCGTTCTGCGCTTTTCTCCCAACATGCCCGGTGTGCGAGATGTAGCACTTGCACAAATCGTGGCTGAGGGCACGGACGCTCCTGCTTATCTCGAAAATGATGCTAACTGTGCGCTCTTTGCCGAGTGGGCCAGTGGGGTTGCCGTGGGTCGCCGCAATGTCGCCATGTTTTCTGTCGGGACTGGTGTTGGGGGAGCGCTCATCCTGGACGGGCATTTGTACGTCGGCCGCCACGGCTTTGCAGGCGAAATGGGACATATTCCGATGGTGGACCGGGGCTTGCTGTGTGGCTGTGGTCGACATGGTTGCCTGGAGACGGTCGGTTCTGGCACCGGCATCGAGCGGTATGTAAAGCGTGCGCTGGCTCGAGGTTCGAAGAGCCTTATGACGATTGAAGATGCCGCATCGGCCCGGACCATTTCCGTGTTTGCTCAGAACGGAGACGACCTGGCACAGCAAGCGTTCAAGCAGGCGGCCCGTTCTCTCGGCCGGGCGGCCGGGGGAATCATCAACATCCTTGATCTAGACATGATCGTGCTTGGCGGCGGGGTTGCCGAGTCAGGGCTGCTCATGGATGAAATGAAGCGGGTTGCCCAGCGGCGTTCTTTGCCGCTCCTGTTCGAGGGCATCGAGTTCGCGATGGCCCACTACAGGAATGATGCCGGCGCTGTGGGTGCGGCTCTTCTCGCAGACCAGCTTCTCAAGGGGCAGGCTGTCTACTCGATGTAAACTCGTCTGAGTCGCCGGAGACGCCCCTCGGCGGGCGTTGCCGCCACGGAATCTTGCTTGACGCTCGTCAGTTGTGCCTGGCGAGACGCGAATGGATGTCCACGGCTTCGGCCTCCGTGCCCGCCTTGCCCAGGAGAGCAAACATGTTGCGTTTGTATGCTTCTACCCCAGGCTGGTCAAAGGGGTTGATACCGAGCATGTAGCCTCCAACCGCGCAGGCCACCTCGAAGAAGTACACCATGGCCCCAAAACTGCTTTCTGACACATCGGGTACCGTCAACTGAAGCACAGGCACGCCGCCGTCGTGGTGAGCAAGAAGCGTGCCGATCCTGGCGTCGTGGTTCATGGCGGACAGGTTTCGGCCGTTCAGGTAGGCAAGCCCGTCCGGTGAGTCCGCATCGCAGAGGAACGTCACCTCGGCAGGGGCGGTCACATCGACGACCGTCTCGAAGAGGGAGCGAGTTCCTTCCTGAACAAATTGTCCAAGCGAGTGAAGATCGGTGGTGAACTCTGCAGACGCTGGGAACACCCCCTTACCATCCTTGCCCTCGCTCTCACCGAAGAGTTGTTTCCACCATTCGCCGACATAGTGGAGGCATGGCTCGAAACTTGTTAGCAGTTCGATCTTCTTGCCACTCGCGTTCAGAAGGCGTCGCGCGACAGCGTACTGAAGAGCGTCATTGGTCGCTGGAGGTGAATCGAGGCTGGCAGCGCGCTGTTCTGCAGCGCCTCGCAGCAGCGAGCCGATATCCAGACCCGCAACCGCGAATGGCAGCAATCCAACTGGAGTGAGTACCGAGTAGCGTCCCCCGACATCACGGGGCAGGTCGAATGTGGCGAGGTCCTCGTCCCTGGCAAGATCGTGCAGAGTCCCGTGCTGCGAGTCAGTTATGGCCACAATGCGTTTGCGTGCTTCTCCTGTGCCGAACCGTCGAACCAGTTCTGTTCTCAGGATGTGGAAGGCAACCGCGGTCTCAAGCGTCGTGCCGGATTTCGAAATGACCACGACGGAAAAGCGACGGCCTTCGAGCTTGTCGAGAAGCTTTCGAAACTGCCATGAACTGAGGCTGTTGCCGGCGAAGAGAATATCAGGCAAGCTGTCGGTCTTCAAATGAGACGGCACGCCTTCTAGAAACTCCACCCCCGCTCGAGCCCCCAGATAGGAGCCTCCGACGCCGCAGACGACAACAACATCGGATTGTTCGCGGAGTGTGGCAGCTACCTGTTCGAGCCTGGCAACAACGCTTTCAGGAGTGTCGACGGGCAGGTCGAGCCATCCGGTGTATTCGGAGCCAGCTCCTTTCCTGTCGACAAGAAGTTGGAACTGCAGTGCTGCCTCTCTCATTTCTCCGTCGATCTCCTCGGCGTCGATATGATCGAGAGCCCATGTGCTATCCAGTCGAATCAGTCCGCTCATTCCGACACCTCCATGTCTCTCAAGCATTGTAAGACTCGGCGAGACTGGTGCAACACGGTCGACAAGAATGCACTCACGGAAGTTGTAATGTTTCCAGGAATGCACTAGAATCATGTGAAAGCAAGAAAAGTGCTCAATTCAAGCAACGCACTTGGTCTAGTGGCGCAGGCTAGAAGCGAAGAACTTCAGAAAAGTGCTAACAAAAATCAACCAAGGGGAGGTAAGAGCAGCATGAAGAGGACTTTGGTAGTTGCGCTTGTGTTGGTGCTAGGTGTAAGCCTTCTTGCTGGATGCAAGCCTGTAGCGAAGCAGCCAGTAACGTTCGTGTTTGCGAAGGGAGATGCCGTCGAGCTTGACCCAGCGGACGTAACAGACGGTGAATCTGTAACGGTCATGAACAACATCTTTGAAGGGCTTGTGAGGTACAAATCTGGTTCGACAGAGGTAGAACCCTGCCTTGCAACGAGCTGGGATACATCTACAGATGGGCTCGTCTGGACGTTCCACCTCCGGCAGAACGTGAAATTTCAGGACGGGACTCCATTCAACGCAGATGCGGTTGTGTTCTCCTATGAAAGGCAGAGAGACCCAAATCATCCATTCCATCAATACGGAAAATGGGAGTATTGGGGATGGTGCTTCAGCGAAATAGCCAAGACCGAGAAGGTCGATGATTCGACGGTGAAGATCACGCTATCTCAACCGTTCGCACCCTTCCTGAGCACAATGGCGATGTTCACCGTGGATGTGGTGAGCCCTACGAGCTGTAATCAGTGGAAAGATCAGTGGTTTGCTCACCCGGTGGGCACCGGACCGTTCAGTTTTGTGGAATGGGTCAAGGGTGACCACATTACCCTCGAGAAGAACGCAGGTTATTGGGGAACAGCGCCCACGATTGACAAGCTCGTTTTCAGAGTCATAGACGATCCATCCTCGAGATACCTTGCTCTTCAAAAGGGAGAGGTACAAGGGATGGAATTCCCTAGCCCAACC
>JAPLGH010000144.1 GCA_026390285.1 Caldisericota bacterium | reverse complement strand
AGCACTTCAGGGGGTTCTTGCGACCGTTGCATTTCCATGTGCCGTGCACGCTGAGCTTGTGAGCAGTGAAGACCGCTGTCTGATCTTTTCTCAGAACAGCAGTCTCCCGTTCGGAGCCGCATCGATCGTCAAGATTCCTCTACTGGTCTGCGTTGCGCAACTCGTGGAACTGGGTGAACTGGCGTGGGACCGGCCCATTCGTCTGACAGTTCCTACCCCTCACGGGACGGGACTCCTTGAGCATCTGGATAACGCTCGCCCCTGGTCGGTCCAGGATCTGTGCGTCATGATGATGGGCGTGTCCGACAACATGGCCTGCAACCAGCTTATCGAAGAGATCGGCATGGAGCGTCTGAACGACATTCTCCGAGGGCTTGGGTATCAGGTGACCAGTATCCGACGTCGGATGATGGACCGTGAGACACTCGCTCGAGGCGTCGACAACACTGTGACCGCTGCCGAGATCGCCGAGATGCTGGCGCAGCTATACGCGCATCGTCTGGTCTCGAACGCAATGAGCGAGCGCATCCTTGGCTATCTGCACATGGATCAGCTGAGAGACTTGGTTGCCTGGCCGCTTCCCGGTAGCGCTGTCCTGGCGGGAAAGACTGGCGGTATGCCTGGTTCTCTGCTTGACGCGGAGCTCATTACCGTGTCGGGTGGACTAACCTATTCGCTGTGCGTTTTTGCATCAGGTTTTGAACGAGCAGTTCAGGCGAGACGCCTCATGGCCGAGGTGTCAGAGATAGTCTATGCCGCCGTTTCAGGTGGCAAGAGCTCAAACCTTGTTTGACCGCGCAGAATTGGTTGCGGAAGATGACCGCGGATGGAGAGAACGAGGGCAAGGCCGGCAGCGGGTCATGTGCGCTGATCCGGTCGGGTCAGACTAGATGCCACCTCGTGTGGTGATGTGCACGGAAGGGTGGTGCAGGCGCGTTCGTTCTGCAATGGTTTCGAGGTCCCAGGGTTCAAATCCTCTGGCGTACATGAAGCCGGGGTCGAGAGTCTTGGTAAGAACGAAGTTCTGGATGACGTAGGTCGATCCAGTGGGCAGCATGGAGGCGACAGCGTCGAAATCAGCTTCGCTGAACAGCACAGGCAGGACGGTCGTCCGGTATTCATGGACAGTATCACGCTCAGCCAGGAGTCGTATCGAGTTTTCTGCGAGGGCAAGAGCATGAGGGTTACCTGTCACGTCGGCGTATCGCGAGGGCGGAGCTTTCACATCCATGGCAACATAGTCCAGAGATTCTGTCTCCAGGAGGTGCCCAAGCATCTCAGGGTTGGACCCGTTGGTGTCCAGCTTGACGGCATAGCCGAGAGCGCGTATGCGTTCGACGAATCCGGCCAGATCTGCGTGAAGCGTCGGTTCTCCGCCGGTGATGCACACGCCGTCGAGCTTGCCCCTGCGCCGTTCGAGAAAGGCGAAGAATGCCTCTTCGGTTAGTCGCGGCGTATCCGCCGTAGCGGTGACGAGCTCGGGGTTGTGGCAGTATGGGCATGCGAAGTTGCAGCCGACCGTAAACACAGAGGTGGCCAGTCTGCCCGGGAAGTCACTGAGCGATAGCGGTTCGTAATGGGCCAGTCTCATGTCTCGGCTTTCTAGACAGAGGAGACTTCCCATGTGACAATATGAAAACGCCGCTGACGGACCGTCGGGATCTCCGCAGTCAGCGGCGTTTCATGCATTGTGATCATTGTGCTGTGTTGTGCCGGGTCTTGGCCTCGAAGCATATTCTGTCAGCCCACTCAGCCTTTTTTCCTCTGTTCCACTGGGAAACGGGCCTGAGATAGCCAACCACGCGGCTGTAAACTTCAGTCCTTGTACGCTTGAACACGGGTACTATTGTTCCGTTGTCCAGTAGCAGGTCCCCATTGTCTAGTTCTTTCACTTGTCACCTCCCCTCACTCACTTGAGTATAATCAAGACTTCAATTGGAAACAGTGACACTACCCGTCGCTACGAACGCATTCGTTCCGGACGGCAGCAGGATCCTGATTGCTCGCTTGTCAGCCGTCATTCCCATGGCAACGACGTTGTCGCCGTTTGCGAGTACTGTCGTGGGGGTTCCACTGAGACTCTCGTCCAGGTAGACCTTGACAGACGTGGAGGCGGTCACTCTGGCAAATGGAACGTATGTTGTCGATCCACGTGCTATTCTGGCGTACCCGCCATAGACCCAGCCGGTCTTTCCCTTTGCCTGACCAAGTCCCTTTGCCTGAACCCAGCCCTGACCGAGGGCCAGAGCTGTCCTTGTCTCCGTGGGAGCAGCTACTTCCAGGACCTTGCTGCCGACGGTAATGGGTTGGTCCCGGAACATGAGTCCCGTTTCCGTCGTCAGCGTCGCTCCGGGCTGCTTACCGGAGGCAACAGGTGCACTGCCACCCGTGAATTGATAGGCGAACAGCGATGGAGCGCTACTCTTGACGACGAGCTTGGGGCTGCGGGAGCCCTCGACGTATTGCCACGTCTCATAGGTCAGGGGGGCGGTCTTGCCGTCTGCGCTCGTACCCGAACCGTAGATGCCGAGTTCGTAAACAAGTGTCCTGCCATCGGTCGTCCGTGATGCGCCGCGCACGAAGGGCTGGAGGATGCCTGTTGACGTGGGTGGCGGAGTTATGCTCGTGATTTTTCCGTCTTTCGTCTTGATGCCGAGGAACGTTCCTTTTGCATCCTGCATAGGGCCAAAGAATGTGCCATCGGCAAACGTGACTCCGGTCGGGCCGAGAAACGTGTGGGCCGTGTCGAAGCCAAGGCTGGAGGCGGCGATCGTCCAGATGCCGCCGGGAGAGACGATGAGAGGTGTGGATCCTTCCAGAATCAGTCGCGTTGTCCGGTCAAACTGTTCCTTCGTCAGTGGAACCTGAGTCCAGAATGAGCCATTTGTCGTACCATCGTAGCTTATTGAGGTGATGGTCAGTTGCAGGAGTCGTGGAGTTGTCGTCGACGACGCCTCGACCAGCAGGGCACCGCTCGAGGAACACAACAGCTTCGGCCCCATCTCTGCTTTGCCTTGGTAGATTACCAGTTCCTGCTTGGACGCGAGTTTGCGTTCGACAGCCTTGTATGAACCGTCGGCTTCACTGGTCACGTAGACGAGATCTCCTCCCGCGGGGTGCCAGTCGAAAGTGACGATCGTGCCCAACTTAGTCAGCTGTGTCTTGCGCCCACCCACCCATTGCCAGAGGTCGCCCTTGTCCAGATATAAGCCGACATCGTTTTTTGAGGGCTTTGCCGTACCTCCTGGAGTCGTTGACGGTGTACCGTTTGAATTCAGGTTGCGTGCGACGATGAACACGGAGACGGCAAGGACCAGAACGGCGACGGCAAGGAGAATGGTTTTCTTCTTGGGACGGCGGAATCTTCTCATGTGACAAACACCTCCTAGCTTTCAGGACGGGTTGCGAACGTAATGTCTCCAGAGGCAGAGCCCACAGCCATCTTCTGCGCCTCGAAGGCGAGCTCTTCGTCGCACTTGGGGCAGAATGGATGGTTACCCACGATATACCCATGTTTGGGGCAGATAGAAAACGTGGGCGTAAGTGTGAAGTAGGGCAGTCGGTAGTTGTTCGTGACTGCGCGCACCAGCTGTTTGGCCTGGTCTGCGCTTTCCAGCCGTTCGCCGAGGAAGAGGTGGACGACAGTGCCTCCCGTATACTTGACCTGAAGAGGGTCCTGGAGGTCAAGTGCCTCGAACGGGTCGGTCGTGTATGCTACGGGCAACTGCGTGGAGTTTGTATAGTAGGGATCAGCGCCGTTCTTCACGGCCTCTTCGTTTGCCACGAGGATATCCGGGTACAGAGCTTTGTCCTGCTTGGCCAGCACATAGGTTGCCGATTCGGCTGGAGTCGCTTCAAGGTTGTAGAGCTGGCCGCTTTCGTGCTGGAACTCCTCGAGCTTGCCCAGCATGAAGTCCATCACCTCGAGTGCCAGGCGCCGTCCATCGGGTTCGGCAATCGTGACGCCGGCAAAATTGAGCAGGAGCTCGTTCATGCCATTGATGCCGATCGTGTTGAAATGGTTGGCCCAGTAGAACCCGTTGCACTGCTTGACTGCGTCAAGGTAGTGACGGGAATATGGGTAGAGTCCTGCCGCAGTCAGGTTCTCGATGATCTTGCGCTTGATCTCGAGCGACGTGCGAGCAATGTCCATGATGTGGGACAGGCGATCGAACAGCTCGTCCTTGCTGTGAGAGAGGTATCCGATACGCGGAAGGTCAATGGTGACGACCCCGATGGAGCCTGTAAGAGGGTTGGACGCAAACAAGCCTCCGCCCCTCTTCTTCAGCTCGCGCGTGTCGAGTCTCAGACGGCAGCACATCGAGCGGGCGTCGTCCGGGTCCATGTCGCTGTTGACGAAGTTGCTCCAGTACGGGATGCCGAACTTGGCGGTCATCTCGAAGATGGGGTCATAGACGGGGTTCTGCCAGTCGAAATCCCTGGTAATGTTGTACGTGGGGATGGGGAACGAGAAGACACGACCCTTGGCATCGCCCGCAAGCATGACTTCGGCGAATGCACGGTTGAACATGTCCATCTCCGGCTGAAAGTCCTCATAGGTCTCAGAAATGGGCTTTCCACCGATGATGGCTTCTTCGCCGGCTGTGGCACCATGCGGGTGCAGGTCGAGGGTGATGTTGCTGAACGGGGACTGAAAGCCCGACCGTGTGGGGACATTCATGTTGAACACGAATTCCTGAACGGCCTGCCTGACCTCGTCATAGCGAAGGTGATCGTAGCGGATGAAGGGCGCAAGGTAGGTGTCGACTGAGCTGAACGCCTGTGCGCCGGCCGCCTCGCCCTGCATGGTGAAGATGAAGTTGACCATCTGTCCCAGCGCTGACCGGAAATGCTTGGCCGGCTTACTTTCGACCCTGCCGTACACTCCTCCGAGTCCCCTCATGAGAAGATCCTTGAGGTCCCAGCCAACACAGTAGGCAGCCAGGTACCCCAGATCGTGCACGTACATGTCGCCGCCCACATGAGCGTCCCGTACTTCCGGCGGATAGACCTCGTTCAGCCAGT
>JAPLGH010000170.1 GCA_026390285.1 Caldisericota bacterium | reverse complement strand
CGAAATAACTCAGGCCATATGCTGCCTCCGGACATTGGCAATGCAATGTGAAGCATCCAGACTTCTGCCCGGAGGTTCCACGGTGGGCGTGGCAGTTCAGCGTTGACGATCCTGTCACCCAGGTCACTCATCTGTGCTGAACTTGTCTTCAGCAATCCCCTTGAGCAACCGCCGCAGGTCGCGCGGATTCGTATGGCCGTCGACCTGCAGGGAGACCTTGCCACCTGCCGTGACGAACATGAGCTTGTGAGGAGGCTCTCCAGCTGTGCGTCTCCCGAAGCGGCCCGACGGGGTTCCCTGCAGCAGATTGATCTCCTCAATGTCGGCGTAGCCTAGCACACGCGCGGTCGGCAGTTCCGCCAGGACGTCGGAGAGCGTCATGCCGACATACCCGTCGATGAGTGCAAACGGCGCCTGGGCAGCATACCACATTTGCTGGAAACGGCTTGCCCCCTGGGTTTTTGCGTCGGCCGTTCTCGCCTCGCGAATTTGGCGAACCTTCGCCTGGTCGAACGGAGCAAGTACGACAAACGAGCCTGTCAACAGCATGGTCAGCTCGAGGGACTTGAAGGCGCCCTGCCGCTCGACCGCCTGACAGGCGAGGAGAACGGTCTCTCCTTCAGGGGTATCCATCAGAACCTCAGGTCCAGAATAAGCACGAGGGCAGAGACAAGGACCATGAGCACTGAATAGGGGATGGCAGATACTGACTCCTGCGCACGGCTCGCGGATTTCCAGCTGACATAGAAGACAAGGAACAGCGCGGGGACGAGCATGCCCCAGTAGTCGCTGCGTGTGCCAAAGCGCCAGAGCAGAGCTCCCATGACGACCGTGCAGACTGCGGCGACGATGACTACCAGCAGTTCACTGACCCATCGCTTGCCCATGTTGACCCCCTCTCACCTATGTCGCCCGAATGCGTGCGCACTGTCAGGATAGTCCAACGCAGCCGATGGTCAACAACAGGAGACCGCTGATCGGGTGGTGCAGAAGAGGCGACAGGGGGCTTTCGGCACTCCGAACGATTTGTAACCTTTCCATGTGGCCACCGTAGACAAGGCGTGGAGGTGGTCCCGATGGAATTGATCCTTGTACCGTTTGGCATCGTTGTCACGGCGCTTCTCGTGGTGGGAGCCGTCACGGGGGCGGCGTTCAAGTTTGTGTGGATTATGCTCAGGCTTGTCTTCGTGGTGTGCTTCTGGTGGCTGCTCCTGCTCATCGGCGGTGTGGCCCTGCTGAGGTCGATCGTCCACTGACCGGTTCATTATTCAGAGGTGGAACGTCCAGGCACCCGGGTTCTCCGGGTGCCTGGTGCATTTCCAGATATGTGAGTGGACGACGGCCCTGCAAACACTGTCATGATGGACCATGCGGTCTTCTTCTCCTTGATGTCTTTACAGAAGACCATTGACGCACGAAGAAAGAACCCTAACATTAGGTTATCAAAGTAAGGGGGAACCGTGATGAAAAAAATGACGAACAACAAGCGCATGGAGATGGTGTTGGCAAGGCTGCGCAGCTATTGGGAGGCTGAGGACCCGCGTCGAGTCGGTGGTTTGACTGGATCTCAACTGTCGTTGCTGCTCTCGCTTTCTGAGCATCCTGGATG
>JAPLGH010000152.1 GCA_026390285.1 Caldisericota bacterium | reverse complement strand
GCTGCACCATGAACCGATTCCTACAATGCGGGAGGTCTTTGAGGTCTTCGACGGGACGAGGGCGACGCTCAATGTTGAACTCAAGAACTCGGACATCGCCTACGACGGGATGGAGGAACGTCTGCTGGAACTGGCAGGCAGGTACTTGGTGAATGTCGTCTACTCTTCGTTCAATGTCCAGAGCATGGGGGTCATCCGGAAGCTGGATGCCAAGGCGCGGACCGGGCTGCTGTACGCACCGTGGCTGATCAAGGCCCCAGACGTGGTCGCGGCTGCTCGTGAGCAGGGCGCCAACGCAATCCACCCCTACGTTCTCAACACGCTCGATGCGCTTGTCCGTGAAGTACACGAGGCTGGTCTGGCAATTGCGCCATGGACTGTCGACCTGAGCGTACTCGTGCGTCATTTCGCGGCCTCAAAGGTCGAGACTATTATCAGCAATGACCCGCGCATGGCGGCGGAGGCCATTGCCAGAGGGAGAGGATGATGCTTGATCTGATTGTTCGCAATGCGAGGCTCAGTGCGAATGGACCACTGACTGATATTGGTGTCTTGGACGGTCTGTTTGAGGACGTTCAGCCTGGGTTGCCTGCGGAGGGAGCTGAAACCATCGATGCGGCTGGATGTTTCGTGACGCCTCCGTTTGTCGAGTCACATGTCCATCTCGACACGACGCTCACGGCGGGCGAGCCTCATTGGAACGAGAGCGGCACGCTGTTCGAGGGGATCGAACGTTGGTCCGAACGGAAGGCGCTGCTGACTGAGGAGGACGTGGTGCGTCGTGCCACGAAGGCGATTAAGTGGCAGGTTTCGCATGGCATCCTGCACATCCGGTCGCATGTCGATATCTGTGATCCGAAGTTGACTGCGCTCCGGGCGCTGATCGAGGTCAGGCGCATCATGGCGCCATTCGTCGACATTCAGCTGGTGGCGTTTCCGCAGGACGGAATTCTGGGGTTCGAGGGCGGAGCAGCGCTACTTGAAGAGGCCCTCCGCCTGGGTGCGGATGCTGTTGGAGGGATCCCCCACTATGAACTGACACGTGAGGACGGCGTCGAGTCTCTGAAGATCATTTTTGCGCTTGCTGAGAAGTATGGCAAGCTGATCGATGTGCATTGCGATGAGATCGACGATGAACAATCCCGCTTCGTCGAGGTCATGTCGGCTCTGGCTTTGCGTACGGGGATGCGCGACCGGGTTACGGCAAGCCACACAACGGCCATGCACAGCTACAACGGGGCGTATGCATCGAAACTCCTGAGATTTTGTTCAAGGAGTGGCATCAACTTCGTCGCGAATCCGCTGGTGAACATCCACTTGCAGGGACGGTTCGACACGTATCCCAAGCGGCGCGGTCTGACGCGGGTCAAGGAGATGGCGGCGATGGGCATCAATGTCAGCCTTGGTCATGACGACATCCTCGACCCCTGGTATCCAATGGGGACCGGGAGCATGCTGGATGTAGCGCACATGGCCATACATGTTGCCCAGATGACCGGGCGGGAAGAGATGCGGTCCGTGTTTCACATGGTCACGGATGCTGGAGCTCGTACACTGCACGTTCAGGACTCCTACGGCATTGAAGCAGGAAAGCCGGCTGACCTGGTCATTCTGGATGCCCTCGACGAATTGGATGCTTTGCGGCGGCAATCCGTCGCCCGATTCGTCCTCAGTAAAGGAAAGGTCGTCGCGCGAACGACGCCGGCTGAAACCACTGTTCTCCTTCAGGGCACTTCCCATGCGGTCGATTACCTGCGGTAGCGAGCAGAACCCTCATACGAAAGACAAAGGTGGTTCAGGCGTCACTGGCGGTGACTTGGGCGGCACACTCAGCATTCCTGGGAAGCAACCGTCCTAGAGGCTGGCGATAGCTCGAATTCGGAGACAGTCATGATCTCCACACCCATTGCAGCCATGTCTCTGAGGTTGGACAGCTGGATCTCGTCAGTCTGGGATGCCGTGGCATCCGACAGGACGACCGTTGCATAGTCCAGCGCGAGAGCATCGTTTGCTGTGGCACGTATGCAGTTGGGGATCTGCACGCCGGCAAGGATCAATCTATGGGTGCCAAGCCGCCGCAGGAGTGCGTCAAGGTCGGTCGCGAAAAAAGCCGACCACCGGGTCTTGACGACGATGAAATCCAGGGGGGCGGGCGCCAGCTGAGGCAATTCCTCTGCGCCGGGTGTCCCCCGCAACCAGAAACCCACCAATCTCTGAGAAGAGCGCTCGGCGGCTCTGGTCGACGTCTATGCCCGTGGACCGATGCTGGCGCATCACATGAATAACGGACTCGTTGGCGGACCGAGCAGTTTTCAAAGCTCGCTGCACGTTTGGTACGATGGTCGGCCCGCCTGCAACAAACAGCGGAGACGCCGGAGACAGGAAGTCGCGCTGCATATCGATGACAAGTAGTGCCACATCACTGACACTCACTCGTTCCTCCTTGGCACGCCACGGCTTCATTCCCAAGACCTCTTGAGGATCTGCTGCCGACACTAGGTTGTTGGCGGCAGATTGTTGTCTCGATAGTGGTCCATGAAACGGTCGCGCATGCCATTGGCATAGTTGCGGAGCCGTTGCGCCCGGACGTGGAACTGATTGCCCTTGATGAGGACTGAGGCTGCAAGGGCGACGACGATGACGTAGTCGGGATACCACGGCTTGTGGAGGACAATCCAGATGGTGGCAGGGACAGCCCCGACTGCTGCGATGAACGGAGAGAAGTGCACCTTGCCTTTAATACGGGGAACAAGCTTCCAGATGACGCCGGCGATAGCCGCAAACGGAAGTGCCCACAGGATGGCGAGAGGGTACCCCTGCAGCACAATCCCCAGGGTTGTCGCGACACCGCCTCCACCTCTGAACTGGAAGAAGACTGGCCAGTTGTGCCCGACGATGACGGCCGTGAACGAGGCAATCGGGACCCACGAGGGGATTGACATGGAATGTAGGACGAGGCTGAGAACATAGCCCTTCATGACGTCGAGCAGCCCGACAGTGAGGCCATAGCCCCAACCATACTGGCGGACACTCCCCGAAACGCCAGGGTTGTCCTTCAGTCGAATATCCTCGTGCTTGACCAGGAAGCTGAGGACGAGGCCCCAGCAAATAGAACCCCACAGGTACGATGTCAAGACCAATGCCCCGTACTTGAGCCAGATGTTCATCAGGATCCTCCCGACCGTTACTCGATGTCTGAATACGTTGCCAGTGATCCGCTCCCACTCGCAGCCTCAGTCTATATCAATGTTTCAGCTTGTAAAGAAGGCTCTTGCCAGTATACTTTTCTGCACGATGTGCTGCGCTCGTCCAGCGGTGATCATCGTCTTTTCTGATGTTGTCCATGATGTTCCAGTTGTCGTGGAGGTTGAATGGGTTTCTGGACTGTTTTCGTTATGGCGGTGGGGCTTTCGATGGACGCGTTCGCGGTGTCAGTCGCGAACGGATGCCGTATCAAGCGAGTGACTCTGCGCGATGCACTGCGGCCAGGCTGGTGGTTTGGCGGGTTTCAGATGCTGATGCCCGTGCTGGGCTGGTTTGGTGGTCTCGCGCTCAGAGACCTTATCCAGAGATTCAGTCATTGGGTTGCATTCGGCCTCCTCGTTTTCGTCGGCGGCAAGATGCTTTTCGAAGTCGTACGCGGCAGAGAACATGAGGAAGACTGCAAGGCAGAGAGGCGCAGCACGCGTGACATGCTGGTCCTCGCCATTGCGACAAGCATCGACGCATTGGCAGTTGGTCTGACTCTGTCGGTCCTGCGTGTGTCGATCTGGTGGCCGGCCCTGCTGATCGGGCTGGTGACGTTCACCTTCTCGCTGGCAGGCACTCTCGTGGGCTGCAGCATCGGAACACTGGTCAAGGGCAAGGCCGAGATTCTCGGCGGCCTTGTCCTTATTGGTATTGGGATCAAGATATTGCTGCAGGGGTTGCGCTAGGCCGAACTGCTGCGGAGAGAGTGGAGGCTCGCTTATGGCACATACGTTGTTCAATGATGAGGTCAAGTACCACATCAGGTTGAAGCGAGGGGATGTCGGCAAGTATGTCCTGTTGCCTGGGGATCCCGGTCGTTGCGAAGTCATTGCTAAGTGGTTCGACAACCCAGAGAAGGTTGCGCAGAACAGGGAGTATGTCACATACACTGGAACGCTTTTGGGGGAGAGAGTCTCGGTGACGTCGACTGGCATCGGAGGTCCGTCGACCGCGATTGCAGTTGAAGAGCTTGCGATGGTTGGTGCAGAGACATTCATACGCGTCGGAACGTCGGGTGCGATGCAACCCGGCATTTTCGTCGGAGACCTGGCGATCGTCACTGCCGCGATCCGCGACGAAGGGACGACGAGGCAGTACATGCCCATCGAATTTCCTGCAGTGGCTGACATCGACGTGACTCTGGCTCTCAGAGCTGCGGCTGAAAAACTCCATTTCGTCTCCCACCTCGGAGTGTCTCAGTCGAAGGACTCGTTCTATGGGGAGGTTGAGCCTGACCGCCAGCCACTTGCGGAGGAGTTGAATGCACGTCGCAAGGCCTGGATCGCTGGTGGGGCAGTGTGTTCGGAGATGGAAGCCTCCACAGTATTTGTGGTATCCAGTATTCTTCGCAGGCGTGCCGGTGGCGTCATGCTCATCGTCGACAGCCAATTTGCAGCGGGTGGACACGAGCCCCATCATCAGAATCTGGAAAGACTCATATCGACAGGGATCGAAGCCATCAAACTGCTTATCCTGCAGGATCGTGCCACGACTCGCTGAATGACGATCGGCCGGAGGAACCGCTGGGCGCAGCAATAAGCCTGCGGTGCCTTCCGGTGCAGAAATGCTTGCTCGTGTCTCTCGGGTTGCTATCATATACATGAGCCGATCAATGCTGTGGAGGGGACCCCTCATGTATCTTCTGGTTATCATCACAAGGCAGGAGGACAAGACCTACGATTTCCTGAAACTGCTCCCGACAGTGGGCGTGCGTGGAGCGACGGTAGTCGAGGGTCGAGGTATGGGCAAGATCCTGCGCGACCGTGAGACCGTCTTTACGTCGATTGAGCAGGTTCTCAGCGCCAGCATCGACCTTACGGACAACGTCGTCATCCTCTCTCTCGTCCAGGGAGGAGAAGTCCTGGCGAGCGTGCGCAAACTTGCACGGCAGGTCTTTGGGGATTTTGCGCGTCCGAACACGGGTGTTCTGTTTGTGCTGCCAGTCGCCGATGCCGAAGGTCTTGCGACAGGGCCAGACGTGACACTGCCGCGTATTGCTCAATAGTGTGCGAGTGTCTGATGTCGGCACGCCTAACATCCTCGCGCATCTCGCGCAGGGGCGTCATGCCGAGCTCGTGACCAAAGCAAGGAAGTGACGTGACCCTCGCCTACTACGGTTTTGTCCTGGCTGCTCTCTGTCTGCAGCTGTTCATGGGTGGCAATGATGGAGGAACGCTGCTTGGCTCGATTGTGGCGACTGGCGTCATTCGTCCTGCGTGGGCGTCGTTCTTTTGTTCATCTCTATCGTGGTTGCGCCTCTTGTCATGGGAACGGCCGTCGTCACGACGCTCGGCAATCGCATCGTGCCGGTCTCTTCGATCCGGATGGAGATACTTTACGGGACGGTCGCTGCAATGGTGCTGTGGGCGTGGCTTGCACAACGGTTGCGGTCTCCGGTCAGCATCTCCTACACGTTCATCGGGGCACTGCTGGGTTCTGCGCTGGCGGCCGGCTTGAGTGGGAGCATCCACCGCCAATACATCATTCAAATCCTTGGGGGAATGATCCTGGCTATCCTGGCGGGTTTTGTTCTCGGCTATGTGCTCAGTAATGTTGTGAACGCTGCCGGTTCCCGGGCGACGCCGCTGGCCAATCGTCTGTTCAGGTCGCTCCAGGCGTTTTCCTCCCTTGGGCTGGTGCTGGGGTATGGAGCCAACGATGCCGCCAAGACCCTGAGTCTTCTCTATATGGCGTCCGTCGTACTCGGCCGGGTCTCAGGACAGGCAACTCTTGCGAATACGATGTACCTTGGCTTCATTTTCATCGCCGGCACGCTCTTCATGGGCGGCGGGTTTGCCCAGACCAGCGGGTTTCGACTCATGAGGTCGAGCCCGAAGACGGTTTTTCTTGCCCAGGGGGTGACCGCCACTCTTGCTCTGCTCGCTGCTCGATTTGGTGTACCCGTCAGCAGCACCGAGTCACTGAACATGGCCCTGGTTGGAACCGGTGCCGGGGAGCGCCCCGGGTGCGTGCGATGGAACGTCGTGACACACCTCCTGCTTGCCTGGGTCGTCACCATTTCCGCCTCTATCGGCCTTTCATGGGTCATTACCAGCAGTATTCTTCGCTTGTTCCTCAAGGACATGTAGCAGCTCCGGCACCTGCGCACAACCAAATGCCCCCGGATTTGATCCCCGGGGGCATCGCGACGCATGGACGTGCCGAGGCGCGGTCAACCGCCTCCCAGGAACGGGATAATGAAGACGGTGTCCTCGCCGTGTAGTTCGGTGTCGTACGGCGTGCGCTGTCCGTTCACAAGCACGAAACCTGCGCGGTCACGTTCAACGCCCAGCGCTGCAAGCAGGCCGGTAACGGTTGTCCCGGCCGGCACCTGGACATCGTGCAGGTCTCCGACCTGATCAGCGACAATGGCATGCAGTTTGAGCTTGATGAGCATCCAATCTCCTCAGCAGTCGTAATAGAGCTCGAATTCCTTGGGATGAGGCAGGCGGCGGAGGGCTTCTGCCTCGTTCGTCTCCTTGTAGGAGCAGAACACCTCAGCGAATGTGGCAGGGAATACGCCGTCGCGCGTGAGAAAGTCGCTGCTACGTCTCAGAGCCGTAAACGCTGCGGAAAGCGAGGTTGGAAGCACGGGAATCCTCCGGACTACCTTCTCCGGCAGTTTCTCAATGTTGCCAGTGTATGGGCCGAGATGAAGCGCCGTCGGATCGGTCTGTTTCTCGACGCCGTCGATCCCGGCAAGAAGCATTGCGCTAATAGCAAGATAGACGTTAGTTGTGGCATCCGGTGGGCGGAACTCGATGCGTTTCTCAGCTGCCGTGTCAGCATAGATGGGGACGCGAACCGCCGCGGTGCGGTTGCCCAGCGAGAAGAACGCTCGAATGGGAGCCTCGAATCCCGGAATAAGCCTCTTGTAGCTTATCGTGGATGGGTTTGTGATACCAAGAAGGGCCGATGCGTTGCTGAGAATGCCACCGATATAGTGTAGGGCAAGAGGTGAGAGATCATAGGGTTCGCCACCTTTCTGGTAGAACGTGGATTGTCCTTTTCTGGTTAGATACTGGTGGAAGTGCATTCCTGTTCCGGCCTGCCCCGCAATCGGTTTGGGCATGAAGGTTGCCGTCATTCCCATCTGTCGGGCAAGGTTCTTGGCAAAGTACTTGATCTTCTGTGATGCGTCGCCCATGGCGCGCGGCGTGCCGGGCATGACCTCAAGCTCGATCTGGCCGGCCTCCCCGGCCTCATGATGGTGATAGCGGATGGTAACCCCGGCATTCTCCAGCATCTGAACGAGTGTGCTTCGATAGTCGAAGAGGCGGTCGAGTGGTTGTTCCGTATGGTACCCTTGCCCACGGCGGATCGCGTAGCCCTGGAGTTGTGAGTTGTCGAGTGATACCGTGCTGCCCGTTTCTGCGCTCTGGATCGAGAAGAACGAGGTGGTTTCGGAGGACTTGAAATCGACGTTCTGGAAGACATAGAACTCGAACTCGGGGGCAAACCAGGCTGTATCGGCATAGTCTTTGGATTTCAGCAATGCTTCGGCCTGCTCAGCGATGAAGCGGGGGTCAAAAGGAAAGCGTCCATGGGTATGGGGCTCAAGGATGTCACAGAAGACAGCAACAGTAGGAACCTTGGCAAACGGGTCGATGAACGCTGTCGCCAGGTCCAGACGCAGGAGCATGTCGCTGCGCTCGACTGAGGCGAATCCAGGAATACTGGAACCGTCGAACGCTACTCCCTGCGTCAAGAACGCATCGTCGACACGCGAGAGGGGGACGGTCACATGATGGAGACCACCGAAGAGGTCGGTGAACTTCAGGTCGACCTGAGCGATCTCGCGTTCTCTCGCGTAGTTCAGAAACTCCTGAAGCGTTTTCATGTTCTTACCTCCAGAGAAGCTGCCGGCTGGAACTGGTGCGCGGCGCCGTGCTAGCGCGCCATGACGTGCGCTGCTATTGTATTCTGCCTGGCCACCAGAGCCTGGACGTCAATGTTTGTGAACAGGCCATTCTCAATGAGAACCTTTCCGTTGACCATGTTGAAACTGACGTGCTTGGCGTCGCACATGACCGGTGCTGTAAAGGGATCGTGCAGGCCCCCCGCAAACTCGAGCGTGTCGAGGTCCCACATGATCAGATCGGCAGCTTTCCCAACCTCGATGCTGCCGATGTCCGAGTCCATGCGCAAGACACGGGCTCCACCCATGCTACCCATAGCCAGAGCTTCGCGCGACGTCAATGCGTCCGCTCCATATCTTACGCGCTGGAGCAGTATTGCCAGGCGCACCTCACCGATAAACGAATTGGTGTCGTTGCTGGCACTCCCGTCGACACCGATACCGATGCGCATGTTTGTTTGCTTCATGACCGTCACGGGAGCGATGCCGGAGCCGAGGCGCATGTTGCTGGCCGGGCAATAAGCCATGCCGCACTCGTGCTCGGACAGCTTGCGGATGTCGGAGTCGGACGCCCACACGATATGGGCGAACCAGGAGCGAGGCGTGAGCCAGCCCACGCCAAATCTCTGGAGGCAGAATTCTTCTTCATCCTGCGTTTCGGCAAGATGTGTGTGGAGAAGAACGTCCTCTTTTTCCGCCAGAGCTGCCGTCTGCTTCATCAGTTCTGTCGTGACCGAGAAGGGAGAGCATGGGGCCAGGGCAATGCGTGTCATCGCGTACCGACCGCGGTCGTGGTACTGGTGGATGACTCGCTCGGACTCTACCAGGATCTCCTCATCTGTCTGGACGACGCTGTCCGGAGGAAGTCCCCCATCCTTCTTGCCCAGCGACATACTGCCGCGTGTCGGATGAAACCGGACGCCGACATCACGAGCTGCGCGAATCTCAGCATCGATGATCGCGTTGTTGCCATATGGGTATAGATAGAGATGGTCTGTCGTCGTCGTGACACCGGTCTTCAGCATCTCACAGATGCCGACCTGAGCACTTGTGTAGACAGCCTCCTCATCGATGTACTTCCAGTATTCATAGAGGAATTTCAGCCAGTCGAACAGTTTGGCATGTTCGACTTGGGGAACGTTCCGAAACAACGTCTGGTAAAGGTGATGGTGGGTATTTACAAAGCCAGGCATCATCAGCATGCGCGCGCCCGAGATAACGCGGTCTGCAGGAGTACGGAGGACTGGTGCCCCCGTGCCAATGCCTGTGATGATGTTGTCGTCGACGACAACATATGCATCCTCAAGTTCCTGCCGCAGAACATTGCCTGTCATCAGGAAGGCGATGTCTGAAATAAGTGTTCGCATGAGCAGCCTCCGCCCGTTCCTTCCTATTGTACCGCCATCGAGGCCGTAATCAACGTGCAGCCCGCATGCTTTCATTGCCACAGCATTTTGCTATAATCGGGGCGTATCATATTGTCGTGACAAGGACAGGAGGTCGCATGAAACACATCGTCGTCAAGCCTGAGAAGTGTACAGGGTGCCGGTTGTGTCAGCTGACGTGCTCGGCTCAGAACTTCAGACTCAACATACACAAGTCCGCTCGCATAGGGATCGTGCCCCGTTTCCCGGACGGATACTTTGAGGTTCATCTCTGCAACCAGTGTGGCGTCTGCCTGCCTGTGTGTCCAGTTGAAGCGATTTCTGTTGATGCAAAGGGGGTGTATGTCATTGATGATTCCATGTGCATCGATTGCGGAGCATGCGTCGACAGCTGCCCGCAGCAAGCGATCTTCAGGTCACCCGCGAGTCTGCATCCCTACATCTGCAATCTGTGTGGAGCATGTGTGCCGAACTGCACGTCACAAGCTCTGACCTGGGAGGAAGACCAATGATCAATGGCTATGGTGGCTCCATTCTTCGTGTCGACCTGACCACCAGGTCGGTCAAGCGAGAGCCTGTGACACCTGAACTGGCTCATGATTGGCTTGGGGGTCGTGCATGGATCGCCAAGTACATGTACGATGAGCTTCCTGCGGGTGTGGATCCGCTCAGCGCTGCAAACAAAGTGTTTGTAGCGACCGGGCCTCTCTCGGGCACGCTGTGGCCTTCCAGTGCCAAGATTGTCTGGGGCACCAAGTCCCCGCTGACGGGAGGCTATATCGACAGCAACATGGGCGGCCTGATCATGGCGGAGCTCAAGTATGCCGGCTTCGACATGATCATCTTGGAGGGGGCTTCCCCAACCCCGGTGTATCTCTGTATCGACGACGAGAAGGTCGAGATACGTGATGCCTCCGGCTATTGGGGCAAGGGCTCCGTCGACACTGAATACGCCATGAAGCGAGATCTTGGAGAAGACTTTCAGATCGCCACCATTGGTCCTGCGGGTGAGAATCTCGTGAAGTTCGCATGTATTACACACGACGTTGGACGTCAGGCAGGTCGAGGGGGAATCGGAGCGGTCCTGGGGTCGAAGAAGCTCAAGGCGATCGTGGTACGCGGAACAAAGCCAATCCCGGTGGCTGACATCGCTGGTCTCCAGAGACATACGACCTCGATCATCGACGACATCAAGAAGAAGGCGTTCTTCCCGACTTTTTCCAAGTATGGTACGACGGATGTCACTGACTGGTGTGACAGCGTCGGAGTCATTCCTGTCAACAACTTTCAGCATGCACAGTACTCCAAGAAGGACCGTATCGACGGCAAGTACATGCGAGAGCAGATGTACGTGCGCGACAAAGGCTGCTATGCATGTCCTCTGGGCTGTTCCACGTATACATATTCGAAGAAGTACGATGTCTACGTCGAAGGCCCGGAGTACGAGACGATCGGCCTGATGGGCTCCAACCTTGGCATGGACAGTATCGAGGAAATTGCCGTGCTGAACGCCGATGTCGACAATCTGGGCATGGACTCCATTTCTTCTGGATCCGCAGTAGCTTTTGCGATGGAACTGTATCAACGGGGAATCCTGACCAGGGAAGATTTCGGTGGACTAGAGATGACCTGGGGCAACGTGGATGCTGCACGCGCACTCCTGAGGCTCATCGCGGCTCGAAAGGGGATCGGTGCGACATTCGCAGAAGGGGCTCTTGCCGCAGCACGCATTATCGGCAAGGATACGGCGAAATATGTTGTGCAGGTGAAGGGTCTGGACTACTCTGCCTACGATACCCATGCTGCGCCGGCCATGATGCTCGCATACATGACCTCAGACATCGGAGCCCAGCACACACGCGCCTGGGCCATTGTGCAAGACATCACGATGGGACGTAGCTCCACTGAAGGGAAGGGACAGGTGGTGTATGATTTGCAGCACCTGCGTCCTCTCATGGAAGTGCTGGGCGTCTGCCGCTTCCCATGGCTCGAGGTGAAGGTCGACTGGGAAGACTACGTCAAGGCACTGAACCTGGTG
>JAPLGH010000167.1 GCA_026390285.1 Caldisericota bacterium | reverse complement strand
TGACCTGACCGCCGTCATGGGTGACAAAAACCCAGTCAAACCGCTGCGCCTGACCAGCAAGGGCCTGGTCTTCGAATGTACGCATGGCGTCGGTGGATGGCCGGCCGTCCGGCTGTGTGGTGGAGCTGACATTGGCGATGGTCTTTCCTGCCAGCTGATCAATCGTGGTACCCAGCACTCGACCTGCGGCTGTGTTTGCCTGTGCAATGACATGCTCGCTGATGATCAGCGTGGGGTCCGGAGCTTCGTCGAACAGGGCGTGATATTGCTCGTACGCCGTGTGAACGGTCTGTTCGGCCTTGAGCTGATCCCGTAGGTCCCGGGCGACAATGAGCGTACGTTTGCTGGGAGCCGGCAGGTACGACATCATGACTTCGACAGGAATGAGAGTCCCGTCGGATGCGACGAACTGCCACCGCGTTGATGTGAGGCTTCGGTCCTCCAGAGACGTCAGAGTACTCGACACATCGGCTTGTCCGATGAACATGATGGACTCAAGGGTAGTGCCGACCAGGTCAGAGTCTTTTCGAGCAAGCAGGGAACTTAGGGCTCCATTGACGGCCTCGATGCGCACCTGTCCCTCGGCGCTGTCCGTCAACAGGGCGGGTTCCGGGACCGCCGCAAACAGCTGCTGATAGTAGACGGCCCGTTCACGTGCGGCGCGTTCACGTGAGGCAAGCAGGTAGATTGTGAACACGACGATCGCGATACCCCCGAGGATCAGCAAGGCCGTTATCAACCGATCGCTGTCGGCGTCGAAGGATATCGCCGCGCCAAACCATTTCGTCTCCAATTGTGCCAGCATGCCGCTGTGCCGCACTTCTGCCAGGGTTGCGTTGAACTGAGACAGCAAGGGAAGCATGTTCCGTGCTGCTGGGTATGCCACAGGGCGACGCCCGTTGAGGAAAGGGGTAAACAGGCCTCCCTTCTGGATGACGACGTCTGCCTGATA
Organism: Caldisericota bacterium; assembly: GCA_026390285.1. GTDB lineage: Bacteria > Caldisericota > Caldisericia > Cryosericales > Cryosericaceae > Cryosericum. The sequence continues at coordinate 2,026 of JAPLGH010000167.1, read as the reverse complement.
GAGGTCACTGATGAGATACTGAGCGTTGAGGTAGTCGTGGATGGCGACGTCAGCCTGACCCGCGACGACTGCGGCAATCACTTCCTCAGGTGATACGTAACGCTGAATCTGAATCTGGCCGTAGCGAGTAGCCAGGCTGGTAACATAGTCGTCAGAGGCTGTTCCTGTCTTGACGGCAACACGATGGCCACGGAGATCGCGTGGGTAGCGGATAGCAGTGTTGGCCGGCGTGACAAGGACCAGGCCGGAGTCCATGTATGAACTGGTAAAGGCGAATTGAGAAGCGTGGTCGCTTATCCAGAAGATCGACCCGATGCCCAGGTCGACGGTGCCGTTCTCCACGCGCTGCAATTCTTCAGGGAAGGTCATTGTCTCGTATTGGACGTTCCAGCCGTTGAGTGATGCGATGAGATTCACGAGATCGACGTCGAAGCCGACAAGACGTCCATCGCGCAAAAAAACGAAGGGTTCGTAGATGTTTGCGGCAACGACCAGCTGGGGAGAAGCCGAGACCGGAGCGGCAGCACGGACCACTGAAAACGGGGCAAGAAGGATGAGTGTGACGATGACAAGCCCGGCAGCGCGACGCAGAGCACACCTTATCCCCAGTACTCCCCGGCGCACAGAACAACCAGTATTCACCGAGGTTGCCCTCTGCACTCTACCCGCTATTGGCATACGTTAATGATACGCGGCAAACCTCTTTTGTAAAGCTGAAATCTGACGTCTATGGCTGTTTCACAGCGCTTTCAGTGGCTCAGCATCAGGAGAGAGTCTTGACACGGGCGGCTTCGGCTCATGCGTCGTTCGTGTCGACTCACGTAAGAATGGAGGTGAACCATCAGGTCGTGAACTCACCAGAGATGGAGGCGTAGCTGCCACGTTTCTTGATGACCAGAGGTTGTCTCCTCTTGGCAATCTCATCCAGTTGTTCCTACAAAGGAAGATCTCGTGGTGCAGGGTCGTCATGTCCAGTGCTGCGCCTGTTGCTCGCAGGTGTTCCTTCGTCTCTTCGGGGGCGTCCGGGTGGTACAGTCGTTGATGGTGAGTGTCCACCCGAAGTCTCCCGTCACCTGTCCCCGATCATGTCCCACCAGGTCCACGGGGGGATGCCAAGGATGGGGAGTGGAGTGTCCATGCACGTCTGTATGGGGATCCTGCCACCCAGCGGGGTGCTCCGGGGATGACAGAGCCCATGGAGACGGTACATGTGCCGCTCCCCTGCCAGGAGCTGGAGGGTGGTGGCAGGACTCATCTGGAGGAGGAGTCTCTGGGTCTCCTCATCGATACGGAGATGCCCATGGGTGACGAGGTTCTCCACAAGCAGCGGCATGCCTCCTGCCAGACGGACTGGTCCCAGGAACGTGCTTGCGCTCCAGATGGCAATGAGTGCCTGTTGCACCGCAGGGCCATGCGCCGGAGGCCGATACCGGCGCACATGCTTTGTAAGACCTCCGACCAGGACGCACTCTCCCAGGAGGGAACGCTGTCCTTCCTGGTGCAGGACTCGGGTCGCATATCTCCGGGAGTACCCCGTGGATTCACAGAAATCATCCAGCATTGCTGACTTCTTGGTCTTCCCTGCCTTCAGATATGCTTGTACCCCCCATCGTGAGTTTCTTGCGTTCCCGGAACCGCCCCTCGGATTGGACCAACATCCTCGGGAAGTACGCCCTTCGCATTGAACCAACATGCTCAGGGGGCATCGTGAGCTCCATTCCCGCTGCTCTGTTCTCATCTCAAGGATCAGCAGTATTCTGTCATCGTTCAGGTACTTTTTCTCATGAGTTGACGAAGATATTTCACGTACATTATTGATGAGTCGATGCGGGCTATTGCAAATTCTGTGGGCCTGCTCTAGAATAATTGTGTTGTCGCTTTCATGATTCTGGCCATAAGGTGCTGCAATCGATGGCGGCTGTCTGTTGTCGTGTGAAAGACACCTGAGTAGGAGGTGATTGGTCAGCGCAGTGGCGTGCAAGCGCTTCCTGGGCTTCGATGAATGAGATGCGAAGAGTTGGCGAAC
>JAPLGH010000111.1 GCA_026390285.1 Caldisericota bacterium | reverse complement strand
GTTCGCCAACTCTTCGCATCTCATTCATCGAAGCCCAGGAAGCGCTTGCACGCCACTGCGCTGACCAATCACCTCCTACTCAGGTGTCTTTCACACGACAACAGACAGCCGCCATCGATTGCAGCACCTTATGGCCAGAATGATGAAAGCAACAACAAATTCATTGTGGCGCAATCCTACAGAATTTGCAATAGCCGCATCGACTCATCTACACACACGTCTAGTCAAAGGACCAGGTCGAAGGCTACAGCCTGGACACTCAAGAACGAGCATGCCGGGAGTTCGCTGCTCGTACAGGCTATGACGTTGTCAAAGTCTTCACCGAACGCGGTGAAAGTACCAAGACCGCTGACTGAACCGAACTCTAGGCCATGCTCAAGTACGTCACAGACAACGCACGACTGCTGGGTGCGGTCATCGTGTACAAAGCAGACAGACTTGCGCGCAATGCACCTGACTATGCCATTCTCAGGTCCTACTTCACGAGATACGGCGTGCATCTGCAATCGGCAACCGAGAACCTGGATGACACTCCTGGAGGCAAATTCACAGAGAACATATTCGCTGCGACCGCACAGTTCGACAATGAGACACGCGCAGAGCGTGCTAAGGGCGGCATGATTGCGGCCGTCGGGGCGGGCAGGTTTGTGTGGCCTGCGCCCATTGGCTATGTCACCGGATCCAAGAGTGGACTGAGCCTTGTCCCGGACTCTCCCTCGACCGTCGCATTGGTCCGCAAGGCATGGACTTTTGTTGACTCTGGCATGTCGCCGTACCAGCCCAGAAATCCACTTGTGAAAGAGGGTCTTCGACTACGTTCCGGAAGGGCTCCGAGCCCACACTCGTTTCGTATTATGCTCAAGAGCGAGACGTACATCGGGTACATCAATGCATTCGGCAAACGAGTCCGCGGTGATTTCGAGCCGCTCGTCGACGCTAACCTATTCTACAGCGTGCAGAGGAAGCTGAGCCAGCCGAAGGGACCAGTCGCACGACCGTACAGGAAAGCTCATCCGGACTTCCCGTTGCGAGGAACAGTGCTCTGCCCTCACTGTGGTCAACCCCTGACAGAAGCTTGGTCCCGAGGCCACGGAGGCAAGTACGGATACTATCGATGTACGCGATGCAGCTGCGTGTCCTTCCGGAAAGAGAAGCTGGAGCCTGAGTTCGTCAGCCATCTAGACAAACTCAGCCTCAAACAGTCACTAATTGGCCGTCTGAGCAGAGCCATCGACACAGGGCTGGGCGAAGATGCCAAGGCCAACCAACAGGCTGTTCGACAGCTAGACGCCCGCCTTGAGGAGCAACGGAAGCGGAGGAATCAGATTATCGAGACGTCTTTCAAGAATGTGTTCTCGGACGACGACATTCGACGGCTGATGGGAGATACCGATCGAACGATTCGGGACATTGAAGCCGAGAAATGCCGCTGCCTTGAAGGCCAGAGCGTTGACTTGGACATCGTCAACGCTGGTTTGGCACTGCTAGACAGGATGGGTTCACTCTGGGCAGAATCGGAGGTGGCGATACGGAAGCAGCTGCAAAGGTTCGTTTTCCCCAACGGAGCTACTTTTGACGGTTCGGAATTTGGAACCACGCCTCTTCCTTCGTGCCTACAGCTCAAGGAAGGGGTCGCCTCGCGAAAAGGACGTCTGGTGCGCCCGACAGGATTTGAACCTGTAATCTACGGCTCCGGAGGCCATCGCCTTATCCAGTTGGGCCACGGGCGCACGTCGGCAAGTATAGCAGAAAGGCCGACCCTGTACAAGGTCGGCCTTTGGCTCAGCGCCTCACAAAACAGGTCTCATAGCTCAGCTATTCCACTGTCACGCTCTTGGCCAGATTCCGTGGCTGGTCCACGTCCAGACCCTTGCCATCTGCCGTGTAGTACGCAAGAAGCTGGAGGGGCAACGAATAGATGACTGGGGAGAACAGCTCTTCGACCGACGGCATCGGGATGAAGTCCGTGGCAATGTCCTGTGCCCTCCTGTCCTTCTTATCCGCCAGTACGACGAGGGGTGAATCCCGTGCGATGGACTCCTGCAAATTGGAGTAGATCTTCTCGTACAGCGCCCCTTGGGGAAGGATGCCCACTACGGGAACATCCTGGTCCAGCAAGGCGATGGGGCCATGCTTCAGCTCTCCCGCGGCGTATCCCTCAGCGTGGATGTAGCTGATCTCCTTCATCTTGAGCGCACCCTCCAGGGCAATGGGATAGTTGACGCCGCGCCCGACATAGATCATGTCGTGAACTTTGTAGAACTTGCGCGCGATCGTTTCCATGATGCCTGCGTATTCGAGGACCTGCTCGCACTTCTGGCTCAGACTGGACAACTGCGAAGCGTAGTGTGCTGATGTCTCTCCATCGAGTGTGCCGTTGCGCTGACCGAAATTAAGCGCTATGAGGTAGAAGGCGATGAGCTGGGCCATGAACGACTTCGTGGCTGCAACGCCGATCTCGAGACCGGCCTGAGTAACGAATGTCACATCTGACTCACGCGAAACGGTGCTCTCAGGTCGGTTCGTAATGGCCACAACCTTGGCGCCAAGACTGCGTTGAAGTCGAAGTGCAGCCAACGTGTCAATCGTTTCTCCTGACTGTGTTACCGCTATCCCCATCATCCCTGGGCGAACAATGGGTCGCTGGTAGCGGTATTCACTACTGAAGCTCACCTCAGTCGGGATGCGTGCCAGCTCCTCCAGAAGGTACTTGCCTACGCGCGCGGCATGGTACGACGTCCCAGCCGCCACAATCGAGATGCGGTCGGGAACCGGCTGGCTGTTGAATTCCTCGAGCTCGACGTGTCCACTATCGATATCGATGCGGCCATACAGGGTATCCCTGATGACGACCGGCTGTTCATGGATTTCCTTCAGCATGAAATGTTTGTAGCCCTGCTTCTCAGCAGCGGTAGCATTCCAGTGAACCGTCATGGGCGCCCGATCGAGAACGTGCCCATCGTCAAGCGAGTAAAAGGCATATCCCCTCTCGTTGATTTCGACAACATCCCCATCGTGCATCGGGATGATCCTGTGAGTGTACTCGAGAAGTGCCGGAGTGTCTGATCCAAGGATCATCTCCCCGTCGCCGACGCCGAGCACCAGGGGAGACAACTTGCGGATCGCCACGATACGATCAGGGAACGCCTTGGCCAGAACGAGGAAAGCGAAGGCTCCGTCAAGCTGCAAGGCGGTCTTCCGCGCCGCATCGAGCAGGTCCACGCCCGCGTCGATCTGTTCCTCCATAAGGTGAGCGATGACCTCGGTGTCGGTCTCCGAGACAAAGACGTGTCCTTTGCGGATCAGATCATCTCGGAGTACCTGATAGTTCTCGATGATGCCGTTGTGGATAACGGCGATCGCGCCCTTGCAGTCCACGTGCGGATGAGCATTCCTGTCCTCGACCCTGCCATGCGTGGCCCATCGCGTGTGGCCGATTCCGGTAGTGGCAGTATACTCGTTGCCTTCGATGGCCTCCTCGAGAGCCTTGAGCTTGCCACGCTTCTTCACAACGACGAGCTCCCCCTTCTCGAGAATGGCCATGCCCGCCGAGTCGTACCCTCGATACTCGAGCTTGCGCAGACCCTCAATGATGACAGGGACTACCTTACGCGGTCCAACGTATCCTATGATTCCACACATGTCACTCCTCTCCTTGCTGACCGGCTGACAACAGGACCTGTTTCAATCGACCCGCGAGCGCCATCAGCCGCTCAGAGTCCTTACCCTCAAGAAAAATACGCACCAGGGGTTCTGTCCCCGAAGGCCGCACAACCAGTCTGGCAGCACTTCCCAACTCCGTCCGCACCGCTTCGACCGCAGCCACGAACTCCGGACATGAAGCAATGGATTTGTCTCTCACCCTGACATTCTCGGCAATCTGAGGATAGAGCTCGACCTCCTCGACAATTTCTGACAGGTCACGCCTGGTCCTGACAAGATATCCCAGCACTGCCAGTGTGGTCGCCAGACCATCGCCCGTCACATTCTGGTACATATTGATGATATGCCCCGATTCCTCGCCGCCAAGCACAAAACCACCCTCGTTCAGGCGGTCCAGGATATAGCGGTCTCCAACGCTTGTCCGTTCCAGTTTGATCCCATGGGATTCCAGTGCCTTCTCGAGACCAAGGTTGGTCAGGACGGTTCCGACGACGGTATTTCCGGTGAGTCGACCTTCTCTGGCCAATCCCAGAGCCAGAACGTACAGCATAATGTCCCCTGAGACACGACGCCCGGTGCGGTCGGCCATGATGACCCGATCGCCATCACCGTCGTGAGCAATGCCGAGATCGGCCCTCTCGGCCACCACCCGTGCGCCAACGGCGCCAGGGTGCATGGACCCACAGTCCTTGTTGATGAGCCTGCCATCCTGGTCTGTGTTCATCTCGATCACCTGCGCTCCCAGTTGCCGCAGAAGTGCCGGCGTCGTATAGCTTGTTGCGCCGTGAGCGCCATCGACGACGATCCTGATCCCCTCCAGCGAAAGCCCTGGGTTATTCTGCTTTACGAAGGCCATGTACTCCTCGCGAGCATTCTCGACTCTGTGAGCACCGCCTACTTCGTCGCCGTGCACACGTGATGAGTTGCCAAGCTCGACCAAGCCCAGATTCCCTTCGATCGCTTCCTCGTCTGCGTCTGCCAGCTTGTGACCACCGGGACCAAAGAACTTGATCCCGTTGTATTCCGGAGGATTGTGTGACGCGGAGATCATGGCTCCCGCCATGTACTGTGTCTCGCGAGCCAGAATAAGCGCGAGGCCTGGTGTGGGAAGTACTCCCAGATAGTCCACAGACACTCCCATCTCCATGAAGCCGGCACCAAGTGCCGCCGCGAGCATCTCCGACGAGACACGTGGATCCCATGCAATTGCCATG
>JAPLGH010000089.1 GCA_026390285.1 Caldisericota bacterium | reverse complement strand
CAGGCGCGGGAGGCGGGAATCCGCAACCTGTCTCTGGACCTTATGTATGGACTACCCGCTTCTGCGCCCGGCGAGGAGATTGCCTCCCTGAGGCACGCCATAGAACTCTCTCCGGAGCATATCTCCTGGTACAACCTGACCCTGGCTGCCGGGACCCCGCTGGCCACAGCGGTTGCTGAAGGCCGTGAGGCGATGCCCGACGACGACACGGTTCTTGCAACGATGCGGGAAGGATGGAGTCTGTTGGCCACAAGTGGATTTGAGCACTACGAGATCTCCAATTTCGCCCGCCCCGGGTTCGCCTCGCGACACAATCTCGGCTATTGGCTGTTCACCGACTACGTCGGTGTGGGCCTGGGAGCTTCTGGATTCGTATCAGGGAGAAGATGGACCAACGTCAGCGGCATGGCAGAATACCTCGCTGAGGTTCTCGACGGCAAGCTTCCGATCGACAGCGAAGAACGGCTCCAGGGTCGCTCCCGGGCAGGCGAGTATGCCATGCTGCGCATGCGCCTGCCCGGCGCCGGCCTGAGTTTTGCAGCCTTCAGTGACCTGTTTGGAGAAGATGTGCAGGTCATCTTTCATGACACTCTCGCCCAGCTCGTGGATGACGGGCTCATCAGTATTCTCGAAGACAGGGCGGTGTGCACCCAGAAGGGTCTTGAATTGAACAACCTCGTGGCAGGGGCATTCATCTGAACAAGACGAAAGCCCCGGCACACGCGGCCGAGGCTGATTGCAGAAAGTCCTTGGCTAGTGAGAGACGTTGAACCGGAAGTGCGTGATCTCCTTGTTTTTCACGATGTAGTTCTCCCCCTCTATCCGCAACAGCCCCTTCTCCTTGGCAACCTTGAAGGAGTTGTCGGCTTTGCGAAAGTCATCCAGTGAGATGACTTCGGCTGCAATGAATCCGCGAGCAATATCCGTGTGGATCTTGCCTGCAGCACCCCGGGCGCGAGTGCCGGCCTCGATGACCCAGGCCTTGCACTCGTCTTCTCCCGCCGTGTAGAAAGTCTCGAGCTTGAGCAGCCGATAGGCTCGGCCGATGAATGTGTCGATGGCTGATCCTGACAGGCCAAATTCCTGGAGGAACTCGAGTTGTTCGATATCAGGAAGTTCGGCGATCTCGCGTTCCAATTTTCCGTCCAGGACCATGACGGTGGCGTCTACCTGGTCTACAGAAGCATTGAGGGCCGCCTCGAGGTTTCCGGCGGTGGTTTCATCCGTCATCGTGATATTGATGGCGTACATCACCGGCTTCAGCGTGATGAATGCATACGACGTGAGGAGTCCCTTGTCTTCGTCCGTCAGTCCAAGGCTCCGCAGCGCCTTTCCTCCCGAAAGGCACGAGTGGGAACTCGAGAGGAGATCTCGCTCGCGTTCGAGCGGGGGCGTCATCTTCTCCTTCTTCATGCGCTCGAGCCGATGTTCCACGATTTCCAGGTCTACCAGGGCGAGGTCCAGTTCAAGACTCTCTATCTCGTCCTTGAGACCGACAGCAGAAGGTGCCTGCGTGAATGCGTCGAATACTTCGACCAGCGCGTCGACGTTTTTCGCGTCCTTCAGCAGTTCGTTACGGCGTGAGGCGTTTTCCTGGCCAGACGGTATACCCGGAACGTCGGCAAACTCGACGCTTGCGGGGGTCGTCTTCTTGGGCTTGAAGACGTCGGCCAGGTAGTCAAGGTCAGCATCGGCGACGCCAACCGCGGCGAGGTTCGTCTTGGATTGCGATACCTGTGTGGTTCCTCTGGTCAATGCTCCGAACAGCGTGGTCTTGCCCGTTTGAGGCAGACCGATTATTCCAATCTTCATCGGCAACTCCTTCTCATGAGTTTGTTCATGCTTGCGGGCTCTTGTTCAGTATACTTGCGTCACAAGTGTGTTGCAAGGATCAGGAGAAAATGGGCTTCTT
>JAPLGH010000092.1 GCA_026390285.1 Caldisericota bacterium | reverse complement strand
TGACTTCCTTGCCGTCGACGGTTCCACGGAACTTCGTCGTGATGCCCTGAAGGGCGATCTGCTTGCTGACCAGCTGCTGAAGTGTCTCCTTGTCCAGCTGGTTCTCGACCATCATGTCGCGGATCAGGATGAGTTGTCTGCGCTCGAATTCCTCCAATCCGTTCGCGGCCAGCATGGAGTTGATGGTGTCGGACCGGCCCTTGTCGGCCAGGAAGAGCCGCATTGCTAGGTCGGCATGCTCCGCCTGCGCGGCGTACTCGTCCTTGCCGGTCGTCGATAGGTTCCACGCGGCGATGTTGCACTGGTAGTACAGCTCGTTCAGCTTCTCATTCAGGTCCTTCAGATAGACGGCTTTTTCCATAGATACCTCCTGGGATACGCACAGTCTACGAAGGAATGTGCGAATGCAACAGGCCGGCAGAGGAGCGACCAAAATGGGCTCCGCCTTGAAGGGTCAGCGTTTGACACGTTATTGGGGTGGCATATACTTGAAATGTTCTCTGGGGCAGGGTGAAATTCCCGACCGGTGGTAATAGCGAAGAGCTTAGCCCACGAGCCGCTGCGGCGGTAGGATCTGGTGTGATTCCAGGGCCGACAGTATAGTCTGGACGGGAAGAGACGTCCGCTTTCCGTGCCCCCAGGGTTGATGCAGCCACAAGGCTGCGTCTGCTATGGAGGTAGAGAATGGAATCGAGAAAACTGCGTGTGCTCGCCCTGACCGGCATGCTGGCTGCCGTCGGGTACGTCCTTCAGCTATTCGAATTTCCCCTGCTGCCGGCAGCGCCATTCCTCAAATTCGACTTTGGCGATGTCGCCGTCTTCATCGCAGGTTCGGCGATGGGTCCCGGGGCGGCCATCCTGACCGCAGTGGTGAAAGGGATACTCTGGGCGCTCATCGGCCGTGGCGCGGACGGCTGGGTCGGAGCAGGCATGAATACGATGACGGTCATCGCCTTTGCACTGCCGGCAGCTTTTCTGGCCCGCTCCAGGAAGGTGTGGGTCAGGATTGCCGCCGCAGCCCTTGGCGTTGTGGTGATGACGGCAGTGATGGCTGCAACGAACCTTGTCGTGGACCCTTGGTACTTCAAGATGCCGATTGCGGCTGTCAAGGCCATTATCGTGACTGCGATTATCCCCTTCAACCTGCTCCGCGGCCTCCTCAACGGGACTGCATCTGTGCTCGTTGTCCTCGCGCTTCGGCGGACGGCCATTTTCCGAGGGGACCGCTAGCTCTGGTGCCTGGCACCATATCCCTTGCCTCTTTCCATCGTTCCCCCGAACCCTTTTGTCCAAGGCCCCCGAGCATTTCTTTCCAATACGAGGGGCGCTTCTGAGGGGTGCTTCCCACAAGCATGTCGGTGTCATGGGAGTGGCGTTCTGCCGCACCGGCGGGAACCCAGTCCTGCCCTTGTTGCAGCATGTTACAACAACTACGGCTGTCCCCTGTTACAACAACTACGACTGTCCCCTGTTACATGTTACAACAACTACGGCTGTCCCCTGTTACACCCTGTTACACGCTGGCGCGGCGAAGCCGATGTTCTTGCCTCACAGGGCGCTGAGCATATACTGTCCTCATGCGCCGGGGCTTGGCATGACCGGCATTCCGTGAGGTGAAATGTGAACTCAGCAGATATTCGAGAAGGTTATCTCCGGTTCTTCGAGGGACACGGCCACCTGAGAGTCCCCAGCGC
>JAPLGH010000131.1 GCA_026390285.1 Caldisericota bacterium | reverse complement strand
GGGCTTCGAGCGGAAGGGTTCGCTGGAAATCGATCCCGCTGACAAGACATACGATGATCTGTTCATGTTTGCGGTGGACAGCGGCGCAGAGGACCTCAAGCAAGACGAAGAGACGACGACCGTCGTTACCGGACCTGAGGATGTGTACAAGGTGCGTCAGGCCCTCGAAGCTGCCGGGATTGTCGTGAAGTCGGCGTCTCTCACCATGATTCCCAAGACTCTTGTTGCTGTCGCCATTGACGATGCGCGAAAGATCGCGCGGCTGGAGGAAGCGCTGGACGAACACGACGACGTCAGCGACTACTTCTCCAACTATGAGATGAGCGACGAGATCATCAAGCTGCTGGAGCAGGAAAGCTAGAGACTGTATGCTTACTCTGGGAATTGATCCCGGACTGGCACGTATTGGCTACGGTGTCGTCTCATCAGACGGCGACACCGTAGCCCTTCTTGACTATGGGTGCCTGGAGACCCATCCTGGTACGCCATATCCAGACAGGCTCAAGTACATCTATGATAGCGTCCGCCGACTTATCCGCAGATACAAGCCAGATGCAGTGGCGCTTGAGTCCCTGTTCTTTTTCCGAAACGCCCGGACGGTCATGAAGGTCAGTGAGGCGCGTGGAGTCATTGTCCTTGCCATCGGCACATGTCATGTTCCTGCCTTCGAGTATACCCCTCAGCAGGTGAAGCAGGCCGTCTCATCATATGGCATGGAGAGCAAGAAGAACGTCGAGATTGCCCTTGGTGTCGAGGAGCATATTACGCCTGATGATACAGCGGACGCCATTGCTATCGCCCTTTGCCATACGTTCACGGGGGCCTATCGCGAGGCAGTTCTGGCGGAGGAGACCGATGATTGCTCTGATTAGGGGGACCATATATCGCAGGATGGATGCAGCTGTCATCGTTCTTGTCGGCGACATCGGGTATGAGGTACGAGTGGTGGACCCTGCCATGTTCGAGGTTGGGGAAGAGGTCGAACTGCGGACATACCATGTCGTCAAGGAAGACCGGCAGGAGTTGTACGGTTTTGTCGAATCGCTGGACTACGAAGTCTTCACCGACTTGGTCGAGCACGTTCCGGGTGTCGGAGCCAAGACCGCGCTGAGCCTTCTGCGCGCTGCATCTGCGTCTCGCCTCATCGAAGCAGTTCGGGAACAGAATGTTGGACTCCTGACTTCTGCACCCGGCGTCGGAAGGAAGAATGCCGAGCGCATCCTCATTGAGTTACGTCCGATCGTCAACCGCAAGTACGCTGAGCTTCTATCGGTCGAGGGTATGGCAGGAACGGAATCCACCGTGCTGGCGGAGGTGGAGATGGCGCTCCGGTCTCTTGGATACTCGCAGCGAGAGATCAGTGGGTCTCTCCGGGAACTTGGCGCTGCGAAGGACCGTTCGGCCGAGGAACTCGTGAGTGATGCCTTGCAGCATCTCTCGAGGAAATAGGATATGGCTGCCGGCGAGGAAAAGCGTGTCCGTCGGAAAGTACCTGTCGCTCAAGCCCCACCGCCGTCGGCGAGGCCCGAGAGTGACGCGGTAGTTTCGACGTTGCGGCCACGACGTCTTAAGGATTTCATAGGACAGGAACAGCTGCGACGAAATCTGACCATCTTCATTAAGGCCGCACTCAGCAGGAACGAGCCGTTGGACCACTGTCTGCTGTACGGTCCTCCGGGTCTGGGCAAGACGACACTCTCACAGATCATTGCCGCGGAGCTTGGTGTACGGTTCAAGTACACGAGCGGTCCGGCACTCACACGGGCAGGTGACCTTGCCAGTATCCTCGCCTCGCTCAAGGACAGGGATGTGCTGTTCATCGACGAAATCCATCGTCTGCCTCCCGCGGTGGAAGAGAGTCTCTATTCTGCAATGGAGGATTTTCAACTCCCTATTATTCTTGGGAAGGGACCAAGCGCAAAGACACTTACGATACGCCTCAAGCCGTTCACTCTCATTGGAGCGACCACCCGGTTTGGCATGTTGTCCGCCCCTACCCATACAACGAGGACGAACTTGCCCAGATTATTGCCAATGCCGCTTTGCGCCTTGAGACAGCTGTCGAGCCGGCTGCTGCCAGACGGATTGCTGGTCGCTCGCGCGGTATTCCTCGCGTAGCACTTCGAAACCTGAAACGCATCAGAGACTACCTGGCGTACGCAGGGGCTTCGGTCGTCGATGTCGAATTGGTCGACGAGGCTTTCTCCCGGCTCGATATAGACAAGTTCGGCCTGCTGGACATCGATCGGCGGCTCCTTGGCGCGATCGATGAGAAGTTCAGGGGCGGCCCAGTGGGGCTCGACAGCCTGGCTTCTGCGATCAGTGAAGACCCGGAGACGGTGTCAGTAGTCATTGAGCCGTACCTGGTGCAATTGAATCTTATCGCGCGGACATCGCAGGGACGCGTCATCCCGGAGCTGGGGCGGCGATATCTGAAGGGTCATGATAATAGTTCCGGCGGGGGGGAAGACGTTCTGTTCTGAAGTCTGCGAAGGCTCTGACCCTTGATTATGTGCCGGAAGCCAGTATAATCTAGCACAGCCCGTGCAATAGCGCGGGTTTGTCGGATTACAAAGCACGGAGAGATGGCCGAGTGGCTGAAGGCACTCGCCTGCTAAGCGAGTGGGTGGCTAATACCGCCTCCCGGGTCCAAATCCCGGTCTCTCCGCCATTCTGATTTTGAGGGCGCGCCGCTATGCTTCTTGCTATTGACGTCGGGAACACCAACATAGTCTGTGGCCTATTCGACGGTTCTGTCCTGCGCGATAGTTGGCGCTTGACTACTGACCGGGGTAAGACTGCCGATGAATACAGTGTATTTATCCGCAGTCTGTTTCAGTTCTCTGATGTCCAGCCGGGGGATGTTGAGTTTGTCATCCTTGCTTCTGTTGTTCCTCCGCTTACCCCAATCATGCGCCGCCTCGTCGATCGCATGTTTCACCTTCGGCCCCTTGTAGTTTCGACGGCACTCAACACGAATATCACATGGGAGGTCGAGTCTCCATCAGAGATGGGGGCCGATCGCATCGCTGATTGTGTCGGCGGATATATGAAATACGGGGGGCCCTGTATCATCGTTGACTTGGGGACCGCGACGACGTTCAACTTTGTGAGCGGCGATGGAAGATATCTTGGGGGCTCCATTGCGCCCGGCCTTCTCAACTCGAGCGAATCACTGTTCACCAAGACCGCCAAGTTGCCCCGCATAGAGCTTGAGCGTCCTGCAACGAGCCTCGGAATCGACACGACTACCCAGATGCAGATTGGCGTGGTCTGGGGCGAGGTGTTCATGGTCGATGGCATGATTCAGCGCATCCGTCAGGACGCAGGTTGTCCAGATGCGAAAGTGATCCTGACCGGTGGGCTGTCAGGTGTTGTCGTACCTGGCTTGCAGACAACGTGCGTACACGACCTGAATCTCACGCTTGACGGCCTGCGAATCCTCTTTGAGCTGAATAGAGGCGGGACCGAGTGAACATCGGATCGCTGAAGCTGGATGGGCGTGCGTTTCTTGCGCCCCTTGCGGGGTACGGCGATTCTCCGTTTCGCATTTTGTGCAGGCACTATGGCGCGGCCATGGTCTACACGGAAATGGTATCGTCTCTCGGCATCAGGTTCGGCAACGCAAAGACATTTGGGATGCTGGTGTTTGATCCTGTCGAGCACCCTGTCGACTTCCAGATGTTTGGAGCTAGACCTGATGCAATGGCGCAAGCTGCAGAAGTTCTGGCAAGAGCCGGGGTCGATGCCATCGATATCAACATGGGGTGCCCCGAACCAAAAATCGTGAAGACCGGTGCCGGATCGGCGTTGCTGAGGGATCTTCCTCTTATCGATGCAATTACGTCCGCCGTGGTGCGGGCGACGGGGCTGCCGGTGACCGTGAAGATACGCAAGGGATTCCTGCTTGATGACAACGTGACCGAAGAGATCTTGTCCATTTGTGAGAAGAACGGCGTCGCAGCCTTTGCGATTCATGGCAGTACTGCCGTCCAGGGGCGCTCGGGCTCGAAGGACTGGGATGTCATCGCTGCGGCCAAGGCAAAGGCGACCATACCAATCATTGCGAACGGGGGAGTCAAGAAGGCGGAGGACGCGAAGAGGTTTCTCGACTACACCAGAGCGGACTACGTGATGGTAGGGCGAGCGGCTCTCGGAAATCCGTGGGTCTTCGAGCAGATCAACGATGTTCTCGGTGGCAGGAGTCCGCGGGAGCCCGGAGTTGAGGAGCGGTTCAGAGTCATGCAGGAGCATGTTGACCGCGAGGTCGCTCTCAAGGGTGAAATCATTGGGGTGAAAGAGATGCGAAAGCATCTCGCCTTCTACTTCAAGGGCCTCCCTGAAGCGACGACGTATCGAGGGCGCATCAACCAGGTGAAGGAAGCAGACCAGCTGAAGAAGCTGCTGAATGAGTACTGTGCACTGTGTCTAGGTGCAAGCGAGGAGGTTCGCCATGATGCATGACGAAGAAGAGCATTCCGATGAAGGGATTGAAATCACCAACACGCGTGAAGATGAGGAAGAGAAGCTTTACATCAGTCCCTCGCAGCACAAGAAGATGCTTCAGGAGCTTGACAGGCTGAAGACGAAGGAGCGCCTTCGCATCGCAGAGCGCATCAAGGAGGCCAAAGGGTTCGGTGATCTCTCGGAGAATGCTGAGTATGAAGAGGCCAAGAAGGAGCAGGCGTTCATTGAAGGGACCATCATGGATGTCGAGCGTCAGCTCGAGCACTCCGTCGTCGTGGACCCAGACGATACTGGAACGGGCGAAGTTCACATGGGCTGCAAGGTCCGGGTGCTTGAGGTCGACACCGCCAAGACTCGCTGGTTCACGATTGTCGGCAATCTCGAAGCCGATCCAATGGAAGGTCATATTTCCATTGATAGTCCCGTGGGCAAGGCCCTCGTGGGAAAGCGCGAAAGAGAAACCGTTGCTGTGCGCATCCCCAAGGGTCGAGTCTCATACAAGATTCTGTCTATTGAGAAGGTATAGTGGTGCTGGATCTCAACGACGTTGAGCAAAACCGCAGGGACAGGATCGGAGAACTTCGCGAACAGGGGATTGATCCGTTCGGGCACAGTTTTGGAGATGCGCTTGCGGCATCCTACATCACGCTGCACTTTGATGAGCTGGGAGACAGGATGGTCCGTGCCAGAGGGCGCGTTATGGTCGTTCGTGGCCATGGGAAAGCGTGTTTCCTGGTATTGGCGGATATGTCCGGGCGGATCCAACTGTACGTGCGCTCTGACGACCTCAAGGAACCTTCCTATGACTGGTTCAAGAAGTACGTTGATTCCGGTGACATCATCGGGGTCGAGGGGACCCTGTTCGTGACGAAGACCGGAGAGAAGACCATCGCCGTGACAAGACTATGGGTGCTGTCGAAGGCGATCCGCACGTTGCCCGAGAAGTTTCATGGCCTCACGGATGTCGAAATTCGTTATCGCCAGCGCTACGTCGACCTCATCGTCAACCCTGAGGTTCGAGATGCCTTTGAGAAGAGGTCTCGCATGGTTTCGCATATCCGGACATATCTGACGGAGCGAGGCTATCTTGAGGTCGAGACTCCGATGCTTCAGCCAATCGCCGGTGGGGCGACTGCGCGTCCGTTTGTAACGCATCACAATGCGCTCGATCAGGACCTGTTTCTGCGCATTGCTCCGGAACTATACCTGAAGAGGCTACTGGTTGGTGGTTTTGAGAAGGTCTTCGAGATCAACCGAAGTTTCAGGAACGAAGGCATTGACACAGTACATAACCCCGAATTTACGATGATGGAACTGTACGAAGCCTATTCGGATCTTGACGGCATGATGGTCCTGACCGAGAACCTTATTCTGGACTTGGTCGAGAAGGTCACGGGCATGTCGCAGGTACACATGGGAGAGCGGTTGATCAACTTCACCGGTCCCTTCGCACGGACGACGTTCGACGAGGCCATGCAGAAGTACGCGGGCGTCGGTCTGGAAGAGCTGCGCGACGACGCGCTTGCTCATCGCAAGATCGTGGAGTTTGGCATACACATGGACAAGTCGTTCGAATATGCCAACGTTGTCAACGAGATATTCGACAAGATGGTCGAGCCCAACTTCATTGACCCTACGTTTGTGCGTGACTATCCTGTGGAGATCTCCCCGCTGGCCAAGCGCATGACGGAACAGCAGCAGAGAGTTCAGCGCTTCGAGCTTCTTGCCGGCGGGATGGAGCTTGCCAACGCCTTCACCGAACTCAACGACCCTATCGACCAGGAAGAGAGGTTTGCACAGCAGGCCGCTGCGAAAGCCAGGGGCGATGAAGAAAGCCAGTCGATGGATTTTGACTATGTGCGTGCTCTGCAGTACGGTATGCCGCCGGCGGGTGGACTGGGGATCGGAATTGACAGGCTCGTCATGCTGCTGCTCGGCGTCGAGTCCATCCGTGAGGTTATCCTGTTCCCTCAGCTGAAGAGAAGGGAGCCACAGGACTGACGTTCTTGTGTCGACATAGGAGGGCATGATGGCGAAGCCCCAGGTTCAGTACAGGTGCGGCGAGTGTGGACATATTAGTGTCTCGAAACTCGGAAAATGCCCCGAGTGCGGGTCCTGGGGCTCCTTTGTTGAGGATGTACCTGAAATCGAGGTCATGGCGCGGTTTGCCTCGAGAGCGCCGATGTCCGGGATATTGCCTGCCGAGGCGGATCTGGGCGTCGCCGTGGAGAATGTCCAACCTGAGCAGCGCATGACGACTGACATCGGACCGTGGGACGAAGTACTGGGAGGTGGCCTGGTGGTCGGTTCTGCTGTCCTTGTGGGAGGGGAACCCGGCATTGGGAAGTCGACACTTGTCCTGCAGGCGGCAACTGCTCTGGGGCGACACGGAAAGGTACTCTACGTGAGTGGCGAGGAGTCTCGTTCTCAAATCCTCGGGCGCGTTCGGCGATTGCGGCTTGACCCGAAGAACCTTCTTCTTGCTACCACGAACTCGCTCGCCGATGCGCTGGCCATGGCCGATCGATCCAGGCCGGTGGCGCTTGTGATGGACTCGCTGCAGTCATTCTCGACGGAGGAGGATTTCTTCGGATCCGGTACGCCGGCTCAACTGAAGATCACCGCTGCTGCAATCGCCGGGTTTTCCAAGAAGTCCGGGGTTGCAGCGCTGATCATCGGGCATGTGACTAAGGACGGGACAATCGCAGGCCCCAAGTACGTCGAGCATCTGGTCGACGCCGTCCTCTACATGGAGGGAGATCGCTTTGGTGCGTATCGACTGCTGAGGTCGGGGAAGAACCGGTACGGCAGGAGTGGAGAGACCGGGTTCTTCGAGATGACCTCGTCAGGGCTCGTACCCATTTCCGACCCGTCGAGTGCGTTCGTTACCGACGTACACAACCTGCAGCCTGGATCAGTCGTGGTCCCTGCAGCCCAGGGGAGTTTTGCGGTGCTCGTTGAGGTACAGTCCCTGGCTGCTACCAGCTACCTGCCGTCCCCGCGTCGCATTGCGACAGGACTTGACTATGGCAGGCTTATGATCGCGCTGGCCGTGATCGAACGCAGAGCGGGCACGAGCGCAGGAGGAAGAGACGTTTACGTCAGTATCTCGGGTGATTTTTCGGTTGAGGATCGAGGGATCGATCTCGGTATTGGCCTGTCCCTGTATAGCGCGATACGCAACGTGCCCATGCGTGATGGGGTCATGCCGATCGCGGAGGTCGGTCTCGCAGGAGACCTGCGCCCCGTGTTCAATTTGCACCGGCGCATCGAGCTGGGCGCGCGCATGGGATTCAGGGAGTTTGTCGTAAGTGACAAGGCTCGCGACGACCTTTCGGACCTTCATGGTCTGACGATTCACAGAAAACGGTACGTGAGTGAGGCTATTGCCTGTAGTTTTCCTCAAGTCTCGGATGCTGGAGGCGAGTCACAATGAAGGTTGTCAGAGCTCATCGGCCGTGTCTCGCGGCCGTTGTTGTGGCGGCGGGAAGCAGTACGCGGTTTGGACAGGATAAGCTTTTTTCTTCTGTTGCGGGGAAACCGCTTATTTGCGCTACGTTGGAGGCAGTGTGTCAGGCCCCTGTGGGCCGGCTGGTTCTGGTCTGTAGACTTCAGGACCGTGCAAGGATGCAGGAGTGCGTTTCTCGGGCAGCTCTGCCGCGCCGCGTGCACGTTTTTCTGGCCAGCGGCAGTGGAACACGATCCGAAAGCGTCCTCAGCGGCCTTAAAGCGCTTGCTGACAATGGTGCTTCCGATCAGGACTGGGTTCTGGTTCATGATGGTGCTCGACCTTTGGTGAGCAGATCTCTTCTGAAGAGACTGCTCACTGCCAGGGAGACAGGACACATTGTTGTACCAGTGATTCCGGTGGCTGACTCCCTGCGGCGAACGTTGGTGGGCCGAACAGAGGTACTGGAAAGGTCGGGGGTCGTTGCTGTGCAGACGCCCCAGTTGTGCCAGGTGGGGACACTACGGTCAGCGTATTCCAGCTGTGCGGATGGTGCGTCTTTTGGCGACGAGGCCGCACTGATTGAGTCGACCTGATTGAGTCGACTGGTGGGAAGGTCCTGACAGTCGCAGGGGACACCAGGAACATGAAGGTGACGGTTCCGAAGGATGTCGAGATTGTCGAAGCGGCGTTCAACGCCGGGGCGAGGACCGTAGTCGGGTTTGGCTACGACGTCCATCGGTTCGCGTCCGGGAGACCGTTGATCCTCGGTGGCGTCAGAATCGCATCGGCACTGGGGCTTGACGGGACCTCTGATGCTGATGCTGTCCTCCATGCGGTTATGGACGCTGTGCTCGGATGTGCTGGCGCAGGAGACATCGGAGGTATGTTTCCATCATCGGACACGCGGCTTGTAGGAATCGACAGTGCAGTGCTTCTGGAGCGCGTCATGGCGGATAGACGGGTTCGCAGACTGAGAATTGTCTCGCTGGATATCACGATTGTTGCTGAGAGGCCGAGATTGCAGAGCTATCAGGCTTCCATGCAGAGAAAACTCTCGCGCCTTCTGGGGCTCCGGTCGACTGAAGTCAACGTCAAGGTGACCGGTAACGATGCAATAGGCTGGATCGGCAGGGGTGAAGGCATAGCCGCTCTCTGTGTTGTGACCGCTCTCCGTCCACGGTAGGGGGAAGACAAAGCCGTACGCTGAGCACTTGTTGCGCAGACCCCCGGCGTGGTCTGCTGTCTCTGGCTCCAGTTGCATCGGGCCACGGCACATGTTCTACTCAGTACTGTTGCTTCCTTCCGGACCTGGCAGAGTTCAGAGCTTCCCATTGCATGGTGTGCAGCCTTCAACGCCTTCAACAGGGACTGTTTCGGAAACGTGCGTCCCGCATGCCCAGCATGGACCCCGGTGAGCGGATTCCGGGCAACAGGGCACCGCTGTCTCCCCGTCCTGTACGGCATCAGTAGTATAGGCGCTGAGGCCCCTCTCGTCAACCTTTCGCTACTGCAATTTTGTGAGGGCGATTGAGAGCCGACTAGTCTGGCCTGTGGACACCACTGCCTCGCCTGACCACGGGAGATACCCCTGTAGCTCCAGGTAAAGCTCATGAGTGCCCTCTTTCAGCGTAGTGAACGTGAAGGGTGCAATGTGACTCGTGGCCTGGCCGTCGATTGTTATGGACGCTCCAGCGGGATCACTCGAGATTTCAAGTCCACCGAGCGCAAGATCGAACTTGTACTGTTTTGCCAGAGGGATGCCCTGTTTGACAGAAAGTGTATCGGTGATGTCCTTGCTCCCATCCAGCTTTAGTGTGAGAGCATAGTCACCCACAGGGAATGAATCGATCTTCAGTGGGGTCATGCCATATGACTTGCCGTCCATGACGACTTCGGCTCCAGTCGGGTCAGACGTGATACTCAGCTTGGCGAAGGCCTGCACGAGAGAGAAGTTCTGTGTACTCTGCGTAGCATCGGAAAGGTCGACTGTGCGGGAGATGGCGGCGTATCCCTTGAGAGAAACGACCACCGAGTAGTTGCGCGGTTTGAGACCCGTTGCTGTCAAGGGCGTAACGCCTTTCACGGTTCCATCGAGTGCCACCGTTGCGCCAGGCGGGGTAGACGTGACACTCAGGGAGTACGCTGCGTGTGTCATGTTAGCGATGACTTGTGTCGTGGATCCCTTTACTGCCGTCGTGGTACCGTTCCAGACTTCCCAACCAGACAGGCGGATCTCTACTGCATGGGTCCCTGGGGCTACCTGGGACAGTACGAGTGGCGTCGTTCCGACTTGCCGTGTGTCGAGGAACACGGTGGCTCCTGACGGAAATGATCGAATGTTCAGGCTGGCCTCCCTTCCCTGGATAAGCAGGAAGATCGTAACAGCCACGACTACGGCAACAAGAATGAACACGATCCAGATCTTGCTTCTACGATGGCGCTGCGGGGCGGAAGGCGTAGAAGCGCCTGCAGGAGATTGTGTCGTGCGTGACTCCTGGAGACTTCCAAGAAGTTCGTCAATGCGGTCAGGCTCACGAGAATGCTGTTCGGGCATATTCATACCTCCCCTATTCCAGTCGTCTCAGTACTGCCCCCAGCACATCCCTGAAGACGTCGTCTTCAGGACGAGCAGCATCGATAACCACCCACCGTTCCGGCTGTCTTGCAGCCATATCCAGGAAGGCGTAGCGCACAGCATCGAGGAACGGTCCCCGCTGCTCGATCCGGTCGAGGTCAGTCTTTCGTGCCAGTGAAATGCGCGGATCAACGTCCAGCAGCAGGGTCAGGTCGGGGACCAGGCCCGAGGTGACGATGTCCATCAGCCGTTCCACTCGTTCTTGGCCGACGTTCCCTGCAACCCCCTGATAGGCGACAGACGAATCCGCAAACCTCTCCCCAATGACGATGTCACCACGCTCCAATGCGGGGTTGATAACCTCATCGATGTCCTGTCTGCGATCCGCTGCGAAGAGCAGAACTTCAGAGAACAGGGAAAGGTTCAGGTCGTCATGCACGAGGATGGTTCGGAGCTTCCGGCCGAGCGCTGTCCCTCCCGGCTCGAATGTGTGTGTGACGGGCAATAGCCGTTCCGTCAGTGCCCGCTTGAGCCGTTCAGCCTGTGTGCTCTTGCCGCATCCGTCGATCCCCTCGAACGTGAGGAAAAAGGTACGTCGCATCATACCGCTCCCGGTGGGCCCTGTTTCGGCTTCATCTGCGGAGAGTACACAACAACACGCCGGAATGGCTCGACGCCTTCGCTCTCACTAAAGAGTCCCAGTCGTTCTGCCAGTCTGTGCTGCATCCGCCGCTCGAAGGCGTCGCAGTAGGGCAATTCACGCGAAGCCGAGGAGACAGCGGCTTCGCGCATGAGACGAACCCAGGAAGCATACTGATCCTTGTCTATGGACATCGCGTGGATGCGTCTGAGCAGGTCCTTGATGGCTGCCAGGCTGTTCTTGCTGGTTGTATACAGTGGCAATCCAAGTGCCTCGGCTCGTTCCACTAGAAATGGCTTCTTGGCTGCGAGCGTGTCGCTAAGCAGTACGATGTCTGCGTCATCCATCGTCTGCGCGACCCGTACGTCGGCGTGCAGGCTGTGAGAAGCCCGCTCGATGTAGCTCTGGCTGACCCCCTGGATGTAGAGTCTGACACTGGAATCTTGCGTCCATAGCTGCTCGGCGCCCGTTTCTTGAACGGGAGCCCCTGCCTGATGTGGAGGTTCGATCACGAACTCTTTTCCGGCCGTTCTCTTGCGTATCTCGGGTTGCACGTCGAAGCCCCGCAGGACCCGGTCGACAACGTCTGCCAAGTTGCGGTAAACGGCTAGAACGTCGCGTTCACGCAGTTCTACGAGGACGTCAAACGTGGGGGCAGACTTGCGTTCGAGAACGCTCTTCTGCGTTCCGCGTCGCTGTGCTTCTTCGTCACTCAACGTAACCGTCTGGATACCTCCAAGCAGGTCGATCAGAGTCGGGTTGGTGATAAGGTTGCCCAGATCGTTGCCATGCGCTGTTCCAATGAGCTCAACGCCTCGCTCTGCGATCGTCCGGCATGCCTGCGCCTCTTCGATGCGGCCGATCTCATCTATGACGATGACTTCCGGATTGTGGTTCTCCACAGCTTCGATCATGATATCATGCTGTTCTTTGTTCAGTGGTACCTGCATACGGCGAGAAGACCCGACGCCGGGATGAGGGACATCACCATCCCCGCCGATCTCATTGCTGGTATCTACAATGATCACACGTTTCTTCAACGTATCGCTGATGTACCGTGAGGCCTCGCGCAGCAACGTCGTCTTGCCTATACCCGGTCTGCCCAGTATCAGGATGCTTGATCCTTTCTTGACGAGGTCTTCAATGATCTCGATTTTGCCGTATAGAGCGCGCCCAACCCGGCACGTAAGACCAACCACATCGTTGTGCCTGTTACGAATGGCGGAAATTCGATGCAGAGTCTGTTCGATTCCAGCACGGTTGTCGCGATCAAATTCTCCAACCTTTCGAACGATCGAGTCGATGTCCCCTCTCGTGACCTTGTTCTCGCTGAGGGGAACAAAGTCGAATTCAAACCGGGCCTCGGGGATACGCCCCAGGTCGAGAACGACCTCGACGAGATCATCGAATCGGTTGATCCGGTCGAGCGACTGCTGCAACGGTTCGGGCAAGATGCTCAGGAATGCTTGGGTATCGTAGTCGTGTGCTGCCATGTCAGTCCTTTCTGCAGAAGCGCTTCAGCAATGCGGTCAGTAACCCTCTCATACTCGCCGAAGAGGCTGAACAGATCAAGGTCGTCCGTGTCGATGGTGATGAGCGGGACGCGCAGAAACGAACTTGCCCATGCATCATAGCGTTCGTTGAGCTTGCGAAGGTAGGACGTGGGCAGGGATTTCTCGAACGAACGCCCCCGCGACTGTATTCGTCGCGAGAGTGTTCTTGTGGACGCACGGAGATAGACAACAAGGTCAGGTACAGGGAGGTTCTCCAGCAGGTACTCGTAGAGCTGGAGGTAGATCTGATATTCGACGCGAGGCAGCGCTGTACGTGCGAATATCTCGGCGTCCTCATACAGAGTGCGGTCGATGATCTTCGCACAGTTCAGGGAACCGGCTTCCTTGAAGAGTCTCACGCGCTGCGTGAGAAAGAAGAGTTGTGATTGTATTCCCCATCGCTTGGGATCAACGTAGTAGAGCTTGAGGAAGGGGTTCTGCTTGACCGGCTCAGGGAGCAGA
>JAPLGH010000136.1 GCA_026390285.1 Caldisericota bacterium | reverse complement strand
GAGCACGTCAAGGATGACACTATCACACGCGAATGGAATGCCGGCCGTGCGCAGGACATCTTGTGCACCAGTGCTCATCGTCAGAGCAAAGACTGACCGGGGGCGCACGAGAGTGAACAGAAGTGCCGCCGCCCGTCCAACGTCGCGAGCTCGTACCCCAGGCGTTTAAAGCCAAACCAATACGCAACCAGCATCGCCTGCACCGATGCTTCAACTGCAGCATCGGGAAAGAACACACAGCTTCCGGTCCGAAACACACTTCTATGCGCACTTGAGACGCGCTCCGTACCGCTGGCGTCGCGTCAGCATCCTCACACATGAAACAGTAGTCGTCCAGCCTTGAAGCTTACTCCACGAGCCAATCCTCCTGGACCATCACCGAGGGTAATCTGGGATGAATGAATTTCGAGTGCAACGGATTACCTCTCAGTGCAACGATGAAGGAAGCATCTGCTACGATGGCCTCTCGGACGCGTATTGATCGACCACAAAGCCATACCCGCAGCGGTTTTAGCCGGTCCATCGGAATTCACATCTCCAAAATCGCGCTGGCCCACGATAAGCCAACGCCGAAACCCGAAATCAGGATGCGACTCCTGGGCTTGATCAGATGGGCACCTAGCGCATCGCTCAGAGCAAGGGGTATGGAAGACGAGACCGTGTTGCCCAGCTGCTCGAGATTGGTGAAGACCTTCCCCGGCGGAATCCTGAGGAGTCTGGTCAGGGAGTCAAGGACCACGGCACTAGCCTGGTGGAAAAGGAAGAGATCGATATCGCTCACTGTCAACTGGTTGCGCTTGAGCAGTTCCTTCACCTGTTGTGGTACCTTCGCGGTTGCGAATGTCAGAATGCCGAGGCCGTCCATGTGGATATCCTGCTGGCTGCGCCAGTTGCCATTGTCATCCTCATGCTCCACTGCCGTATCTGCCGATATGCGCATACGGTCACCGCCGGCGGGAACGATGAACTTGTCATATCCGGTACCATCAGTGGCGCACAGTACATCCACGACGTGCCCGGATCCGGAGGCATCACTGAGCCAGGTGACAGCGGCTCCGTCGCCGAAGAGTACGCGGCATGATCGGTCACGCGGGTTGATCTTCTTGGAGTATGTGTCCGCCGTGACCAGCAGGATGTTGTGACACATACCGGTGGCCACAAGTCCTCTGGCAAGAGCCAGTCCATAGACGAAGCCGGAACACGCAAGGTTGATGTCGGTGACAAAACACTCCTCTCGCAGTCCCAAGAGGCCATGCAGGACACACCCGTCTGGTGGCAACGGATAATCCTCGCTCTCCGTGCACATGATGAGGCCGTCGACCGTCGTGAGCAAGTCCGGGTTCTTTGAGAGCAGGTGCCGACAGGCCACCACAGCGAGGTCGAGCGCTGTTTCATTTACAGCAGCAATGTGCCGGGAATAAACGCCGGACCGTCCAGTTATCTTGGTCATGTCCCACTCGGGGTTCTCTGCACATAGCTGTTCATTGGTCACGACCGTATCCGGCAATGCAACAGCAATATCGACTATACGTAACTCGTGTAGCACCCTTGTTGCCAAGTCAGCCTAGACGGCTCCGACGTAGATGATCTGTCCAGTGACTGCTCGACTGGCCGGACTCAGCAAAAAGTCGATCACTGAAGTGACGTCATCAAGTGAGACCTCTCTGCCCGTGCCGCTTGCTGCTATGGTCTGAGCCACGACATCTGCGGACATTGCCGCAGCCATGCCCGAATCTGCGATGATGGACGGTCCGACGGCGTTGACCGTAATGCCCAATGGCGCTACTTCACGCGCAACTGCCCGCGTCAACTCCTCTAACCCCGCCTTCGATGCCGCATATGCGCCCAAGCCCGCGCTGGCCATGGGGACAGCAATCGAGGACATGAAGACGATTCTTCCCACCCGCTGGCGAATCATGAGTCTGATTGCCTCTTGCGTACAGGAAAATGCCCCTATCAGGTTCACTCCGAATGTCGCCACTACTTCTGAGATCGGCTGAGAAGCAGCAAGGCCGGTCCTGAAGATACCTGCGTTGTTGATGAGGGCATCGACCCGCCCAAACTCCCGCCGGATGGCCAGGAACATCTGACTGACCTCTGCTGCCTGTGAGACGTCACAGATGAAATGGTGATAGTGCTCCAACTGCAGGTCAGATGGCTGGCGACTGCAGCCAACGACCACCCAGCCGAGGGAAAGATAGTGCTCAGCCAGATGGCGGCCAAGGCCAGCCCTGGCTCCGGTGACGACCAGTACCTGTTCCTGAATCATTGTTGCGCTGCCTGCACTACTTCAGCAACATGTCGTTTGATCGACCCTACGGTCTCAAATGGAGACCCCTGGGCCCCCGCTTCAAGCCCTGCCGCCAAAGAGACCATAATCCCAAAATCCGATTCGATGGCCCCCTCCAACGCAGCAATGAGTGCAACAAGTGCCAAGGAGTCAAACGGCCCTTCAGGACGCTTGACATGGGCTGCATCCTCAAGGATAACCTTCTTGTCAACAATTCCTGACTCATTGATCGACTCAATCGAATGCTCGACCAACTGACCGATCTTCCTGTCCTCATTCTCCATTGCCATCACATCCCCCTTAAGCAACTGCCTGTGCCATGTCTCCGTAGGAGACAACAATGATTGTCTCATTCCACTACCGTTTGCTCGCTATAGCGATCTTCGCCGTTTCCAGGACTACCAGCCCAAGCTGCCGGGCACATCCGCAGCCCCCTGACGAGCAAGACATCGGTTGGCTCACGAACCGAACTCGTTCAAAGAACCTCCCGCATTCTTCCAGCAAGTTGATCAGAATCGCCAACACAGAAGAAGTTGACACCAGCATCCTTGATGTCGCGATTCTGTTCTGGCCTCAACATGTGGTCACAACTTGACACTGCAGAAGCTCCTTATTCTTGTTCTCTGCCTCGACAGAATCCTAGGCAAAAGGTAGAGTTTCTTTCACCTCCTCTTTGCCTCTGATTGATTCTGGTATTCTTGTGGT
>JAPLGH010000072.1:18434-19272 GCA_026390285.1 Caldisericota bacterium | reverse complement strand
CTGTCCATCGGTATGGCAGTGGATGCCAACTGCATCATTTTTGAGCGCATCCGCGAAGAGCTTGGGATGAAGAAGACGGTCAAGGGGGCGATTGGAGCGGGTTTCTCCAAGGCTTTCCGGGCGGTGTTTGACTCCAACCTGACCGTGCTCGTAGGCACCGCGTTCCTGTTCTACTTTGGGACCGGCACCGTGCGCGGATTTGCCGTGACGCTTGCTCTCGGCGTTCTTACCAGTATGTTCACGGCTGTGTTTGCCAGCCACACGCTGGTCGACCTCCTGCTCACTCCTGGCATTGCCAAGAACAGCAGGAAATTCCTCGGTTAGGCGGTGCAGCTATGACATTCAGGGAGAAAGTCCTGACGTGGGACATTATTGGCAAGACCCGTATCTGGTTCACTGCGTCTTCCATCATCATTGCGATTGGCATTGTAGCCATGGTGGCGAATACGTTCAGCTTCGGTTCACCGCTCAAGCTCGGTATTGACTTCATCGGCGGAACGGTGATCAACGCATCCTTCGAGAGAGCTCCCGATGAGGCAGTTGTTCGGACGATACTGTCGGGAAATGGCTACAGCAACGTCACAGTGCAGCGGACTGGAACGAAGGGCATTACGATGAAAGTGGAAGCGACTGAGATCGACCCGGCCGTGAGTGGCAAGATCATCAATGACATTGCGGCCAAATATGGTGCTGTTGACGTTGGCACCAAGGAAATCACTTCCATCGCACCGGTCATCGGGCGCGACCTCTTGCGGCGATCCAGCTTGGCGCTGGGCCTTGCGCTGTTGTTCACCCTGCTCTATATTTCGATTCGTTTCAAGTTTTCATTTGGTCTTGC
>JAPLGH010000072.1:0-18379 GCA_026390285.1 Caldisericota bacterium | reverse complement strand
CTTGCCATCGTTACCTACTCGGTGCAGGATGGTGTCGTCGTTATGGACCGCATCCGTGAGAAACTGCGGTATCGGGGGGCAAAAGAACCGTTCGACAAGCTTGCAAACGCCGCCGTCACTGAGACGTGGATGCGTTCGTTCAACACGTCTTTCACGACATTTCTAGCTGTGCTGGTTCTGTTCATCATGGGTGGCGCGCCAATTCGCGACTTCTCGACAACCCTGCTAGTGGGCATCATCTCCGGGACCTACTCCTCCATCTACATTTCGACACCTCTGCTGGTACTGTGGGTGCAGGGCAGAGAGAAGGCCGCTGCTTTGCAGAAGGCATAATGCTTCCAGGGTTTGCGATCGACGAAGGACAATGCAGGGAGGCAACATGAACCTGAGAGACTTCATACGCGACATACCTGACTTTCCTCAGAAGGGAATCATGTTCAGGGACCTTACGCCGCTCATGGGAAATCCTGATGCGTTTGGATTTGCGGTCGACGAGCTGGCAGGACGGTTCAAAACAGACCGCATCGACAAGATTGTCGGCGTGGAAGCGAGAGGCTTCATCATCGGCGCCGCCCTGGCTTACGCCTTGCACGTCGGCTTTGTTCCTGCCCGCAAGCCTGGGAAGCTCCCCTTCAAGTCGATTCGCAAGGAATACGAGCTTGAATACGGCGTATCCATCCTTGAGATGCACGAGGACGCCATCAGGCCCGGCGAACGCGTGCTCGTTGTCGATGATCTGCTGGCGACGGGCGGCACTGTCAGCGCCACGGCCGATCTTGTGAGGTCGTTGGGCGGCGACATTGTCGCGTATGCGTTTCTGGTGACTCTGAAGGACCTCGGCGGAGCCAGCAAGCTGAGTGGTGGAAGGGTTGTATCGCTGCTTGACCTTTGAAGCTTGACACCGAGTTTGACGTTGACAAGGAGTATGAGACTCTCATAGCGACGCTTCGAAGCTGGCTCTCCCCAGAGGAGGTGGGCCTCGTTGAACGAGCGTTCGTGTTTGCGCGCCAGAGGCATGGGGACCAGAAACGTGCTTCTGGCGCTCCCTATATGCTGCACCCAGTCAAGGCCGCCCTGGTGCTGGCCGACTATCGCCTGGACGCGGAAACGTACGCTGCCTGCCTGATGCACGATGTGCTTGAGGACACGCAAACGACTGCGAAGGAACTTGAAGAGGGTTTCGGGGTCAAGGTGGCGGCACTTGTCGAGGGAGTGACGAAACTGCGGGGCTTGAATTACCTGTCTCGCCAGGAAACCAACCTCGAGAACGTCCGCAAGATCCTCCTTGCCATGGCTGCAGATCTGCGGGTGGTCCTGATCAAGCTGGCCGACCGACTGCACAATATGCGCACGCTGCAATATCTGAGCGAGGACAAGCAACAGCGCATTGCCCAGGAGACCATGGAGATCTACGTTCCTCTCGCCCACCGGCTCGGGATCTATGAGCTCAAGTGGGAGATGGAGGATCTCGCATTCCGCTACCTGAATCCCGATGAGTATCGGAGACTGGCTGGACTTGTTGCTGCCAAGCGGGTCGAACGGGAAGCGTTTGTGAGAGAAACGATCGAGCAGATCGTGCATTTCCTGGAAGAGAAGGAAATCCGCGCTCAGGTCTCGGGTCGTCCAAAGAATTTGTATAGCATCTACCGAAAAATGGTTCAGCAAGGCAAGACCTTCGAAGAAATCTATGACCTCACTGCTGTACGGATACTCGTCAACGCGATTCCCGAGTGCTACCTCGTTCTGGGATACGTGCACGAGGCATTCACAGTCGTTCCCGGGCGGGTGAAGGACTACATTGCTCTGCCGAAGCCAAATGGCTATCAATCACTGCACACGACGGTGATGGGCTCCAACGGAGAGCCGCTCGAAATCCAGATACGAACCAAGCGCATGCACGAAGTTGATGAGATGGGCGTGGCAGCCCACTGGAAGTACAAGGAAGGCAAGGCGGCCGATCTGGTTGATTCGGAGCGGTTCGCCTGGCTGCGTAAGATGGTTGACTGGCAGAAGGACGTTCGCAGCAGCAGTGAGTTCGTCGAACGGGTCAAGGTGGACGTCTTCTCAGATGAGGTTCTCGTTTTCACGCCAAAAGGAGACGTCATCAATCTGCCGGTCGGCTCTACCCCCGTGGATTTTGCCTATCACATCCATACGGACATAGGGAACAACCTGGTTGGAGCCAGAGTCAACGATCGTATCGTGCCGATCGATACGGAACTGGTGACTGGGGACCGCGTACAGATCATCACGTCGAGGAATTCCGGAGGGCCGAAGTCGGACTGGCTGAAATTCGTCAAGGCTGCCTCGACAAAGGGGCATATCCGGGCATATCTGCGGAAGAAGGAACTGGAGCGTGCGGCCCCCGATAGGTCCGACGTGGAGGAGCGCCCTCGTACTGTTGTGACGCGCCAGCCAGTATCCTACCGGCGGGCAGCGGCAGACAGTGGATTTCGGATCGTCGTTCGAGGTGATGCGACCGTCCCAATCATCATGGCCACGTGTTGCAGCCCCTCGTATCCTGATGAGGTTGTGGGTTACGTGACGCGTGGCAGAGGAGTCACGATCCACAGGGTCGACTGTGCCAATATTCCATCGCTGGCCATGGAGCCGGAGCGTCTTGTAGAAGCTCACTGGGAGATGATTCCCCGGAAAGCGCGTGAACGGACGATTGTCATAGAGACTCTGAATGTCCCCGGAGTGCTCTACCAAGTGTCTGAGGAGTTTGCAAAGAGAGACATCAATATCAAGTACATGAAAAATGCAGAGCATCTGTCCATGTTCAGGAAGAAGGGTGAGGCGCCGCGAACACAAATCAAGATCGTCGCCGAGTTCGCCGACGAAGCGGCCTATCGACAAATAATGGAATCGCTTAGGGGACTGACGTCTGTAATTACGGTCAAACAGCAGTAGGAGCTAGCCATCCGTCCTGACGTGAAACAACCGCGGCCGGCCGGTCACCGGCGTTGTGCTTTGCCAATGCGAGCACTTGGCAGACAGGCTTCACTAGTGGAAGCAGACGGTGACGATGGTGGAGCCGAGGGGCATGGAGCTCTCGTCACGACCAGCAGTAGAGGTTCTGATTGGCGCACCCCGAGCTCGGTCATCGGAGATCCCTACTTTGTGTCGTCGCTGGGGGGACGTACGCTCCTAGAACTACGTGGACCATCTGTTTTCTCTGGCGTCATCACTCGTGACGGTAGGGCTGTCACACGGGAAGACCGGAGCATTGACCCGTCAGCCATTGAAAAAAGACAGCAACCTCACTTTCAATAGATGTCCTTTCAGTAGCCCAATAGTCTGGGGTCCTAGACCATGTCTCCAGCGAGCCGCGAAGAGTCCTGTGGGTCTCAGCAGTCTGGAGATTCCAAAGGAGGCCTTGACTATGAGAGAATCCGTCCGCTTCGTCTTGACACTGGTTCTGTGTCTCGTCTTGAGCCTTTCGAGTGTGCTGGTTGGTGTCCCCGCCGCACGGGGAGCAGATACGGGGGTCTGGACACAACTGCCGCTGTATGGGGGTGGCGTCTTTTCTCTTGTCATCAACCCGGCTACCCCCACCACCCTCTATGCCGGTACCTATAGTGGCGGTGTCTTCCGCTCCACGGACAGCGGCGCTACCTGGACGGCGGTGAACACTGGCCTCACCAGTCAGGATATCCGCTCTCTTGCTATCAACCCCGCTACCCCGACCACCCTCTATGCCGGTATCTGGGGTGGTGGAGTCTTCCGCTCCACAGATAGTGGCACCATCTGGACTGCGCTGAACACCGGCCTCACTCATCATGTGGTCTGGTCCCTTGCCATCAACCCCCTCACCCCCACCACTCTCTATTCCGGTACCTATGATGGCGTCTTCCGCTCCACAGATAGTGGCACCACCTGGACGGCGGTGAACACCGGCCTCACTAATCAGCATGTCCAGTCCCTCGCGATCAACCCCCTCATCCCCGCCATCCTGTATGCTGGCACAACTCTTGGTGGTGGTGTCTTCCGCTCCGTCGACAGCGGCGCTACCTGGAGTGCAGTGAACACGGGCCTCTCCGATCGCTGGGTCCAGTCTCTTGCGATCAACCCCCTCATCCCCGCCATCCTGTATGCTGGCACCAGGGGTGGCGTCTTCCGCTCCACAGATAGTGGCACCACCTGGACGGCGGTGAACACCGGCCTCACTCATCATGTGGTCTGGTCCCTTGCCATCAACCCCCTGACCTCCACCACCCTCTATGCCGGCACCTATGGTGGTGGCGTCTTCCGCTCCACGGATAGCGGCGCCCACTGGACGGCGGTGAACACTGGCCTCACTAGTCAGGATATCCGCGCGCTTGCCATCAACCCGGCCACCCCTTCTATCCTGTATGTGGGTACCTATGATGTCGGTGTCTTCCAGTACGAACTTGTGTCTTCCTATGCCCTCACGACCAATGTTTCGCCATCTACAGGCGGCTCGATCAGTAGGTCTCCCGATACTGCCTCCTACACGTCTGGCACGGTCGTCACCCTGACGGCTGCCCCCGCTGCCGGCTACGTTTTCATCGGCTGGTCTGGGGACCTCAGCGGTCCCCCCACGAACCCCCCGACTATCACCATGGATGCCAACAAGACCGTCACGGCGACCTTTGCTGCGAAGGTCAAGAGCTTCATTGAGCTGAAGATTGGGAGTAGCACGATGCACGTGAACGGGAGACCCGTCGTTCTGGAGGCAGCTCCCATCATCCTCAACTCACGTACCCTTCTCCCCATCCGAGCAGTCCTCGAAGCGGTCGGAGGGACCATTGCTTGGGAAGCATCAACACGGAAGGTCACCATCGTGCGGCAAGACAAGACATTGGAGCTGTGGATCGGCAGGAACGTCGCGCAACTGAATGGGCAGTCGGTCACCATCGACAGCGATGCCAAAGTCGTTCCCATCATCATGAGCGGAAGGACGCTCCTTCCTCTCCGGTTTGTCGCGGAAGCACTCGCACTGGACGTTCAATGGAATGCGACTACCAAGGCGATAACTATAACGTACACACCGTAGCGTAGAGTGAGAAACAGTGCCGGTCGCTAGCGGGACTGGCGTCATTTGCTGGGCTGCGGGAATCCGCATGCAGTGCACAAGATACGGTTCCGTGCGCCGATTCGCGCTTTTCGAAAAGTGACTATTGGTGCTCCTGTTGAAGCACAATGTGGTCAGGCGGTGGAGCCGGGGGGCAATGGCCATCCTGACGACCACTTCGTGGCTGCTCTCATTGGTGTGCTCCAGGCTCGGTCATCGGAAACGCCACTCACGCGTGAGCGCTAGACCAGACCGAGTCTTTCGGATGTATCTGCGGATTGCGGTAGAATATCGGAAAGAGGAGGTGGCGGTATGAATACCAATTCCAGGATTCCACCAGACAGATCACCGGCCGATCGGCGGATTGTTCTCGGGCGTCCCAGTACGTGGCTTGGATGGTGGTCAATCGCACTGGGAGTCATATTCGTGGTTCTCGTCGTCAACAAGGCGTTGGTGATGCGGTTGACAGACGAACTCTCATGGATAGATGCTATCCTACCCTCTCTTGGCGTCGCCATGATGTCGTGTGGAATGCCCGTCGGGCTCGTGAGTCTGACAGCGCTGACACGTCGGCACGAGCGCTCGTTGTCTATATGGCTGACCCCCGTACTCGTGATCGTCTGGGTTATCGTCGAGTTCTTCCTGCCACACTAGGTCTCACGTGAGTAGACTGGCCAGGATCGTGCTTGTCCAAATCGTACTATCGATGGGGGTCCTTCGTGACTACTGCGTATGAAGACAGTTATGCAAGCTGGGCAAGGGATTACGATCTGTTCGGCGAGATCAGAGTAGTCAACCAGGCGGAACAGGAGTTCCTGCGCACCGTGTTAGGCGAGTGCGGGGCCAGAACCGTGCTTGACTGCGCATGTGGAACAGGCCAGCACCTTATCATGCTCTCAAACCTGGGGTTCAAGCTCTTTGGCAGCGACTGCTCCGAAGCCATGTTGGAAGTCTGCCGCAGGAACCTGGACCTGTTCAACGTCGATATCGAAACGAAGGCCTGCGACTACCGGACGCTGGAGATCGCCTGGCCACGAACCTTTGACGCCGTACTCTGTCTGACTCAGTCCTTGAATCACATGCTCACACATGAGGATCTCGTTGATGCCCTCCGCTCTATGCGCAGGAGACTGGACCAGAAGGGCGTACTGCTTGTCACCCAGAGTACAACGCACAGGACGCTGCAGAGTGAATTCCGCTTCGATCTGGTAGTGAACACGCATGACTTCTCCCGAGTCTTCGCCAGAGACATCGAGGAGCACTTCCAAACCGTTCACATATTGGACGTCTTTCACAGCGAGGAGAGACACAGCCTTGAACGACACGATATTCGCATCAGGATAATCCTGGACGAGGAGTATCGCGCACTTCTGAAGGAAGCAGGATTTTCAGACGTACACATCTACGGAAGCTACGGCCGTCAAGCCTACGACATAGGAACGTCGATGAAGCTCATCGTAGTCGCGAGGCCATAGAACGCGGGGCCCTATCCACGCACGAGCTTGTCGTCTCTGATTTGTGAATTGCCGGAAGTAGCCGGAGTCAAACACGAGATGGAGAGGTGGTCCCATGAGCGCACTACAAAGAGCCATCGGCATCGGGTTGCTGTATCTCCTGACAATCGGCACAGGGATCTGGCTCAGCAATTCGGGCAGGCCGCTGAGCACACTGTTCATCACGGTTCACAAGCTGATCGCTCTTGCTACGGTCGTTCTCACGGGCATGCTGTTCTGGCGTTTGCTCAAGCATGTTCATACGGGCGCCGTGCTGGCGGGGTTGGTAATTGCCTCGGCTGTCCTCGTGATTGCGCTGTTCGCTACGGGGGCGCTGCTCAGCACCGGGAAGCCCATGAAGAGTCTGTTGCTGACGATCCACCAACTTGCGCCAGTGCTGCTGGGACTGTCGATAGGGGCGACTGCGTATCTATTAATCAGATGAGGGAGTGGTGTCCTCGGCTCTCCTCAGACGCGTGAATTGGATTCTCGCATACTTCGCATAGCGCGGGGCACTCCTGGGCGGCACGAGTCCCGTCATTGTCTTCTGTGGCTGGGTCACGTGGATGGGACAGCGTCGACGTCATTGAAGGGAGCTCAGAGGCGGCAGAGAAACTGGATGGACTGATGGTGATACTGGAAACGCGGTATTGATGCGGTGGTGGAGCCGAGGGGCAATGGCCCTCCTGACGGCCACTCTGTTGCTGCTCTGATTGATATTCTCCAGGCTCGATCATCGGAAACCTCTCCAGTGCATCGCCACTAGACCAGACTGCATTTTCAGACCCTTGCAGACGACCTGTCTTCCAACCACATGTTGAAGGCGGGGCAGACGAATATAGAATGCTTGCAGAAAGGTGAAGGCAGTGCCGTCAATAGGCCAAGCGGCCAGACCATGGCGAGAATGGCCAGGGCTCTCGGCGTTTCAACAGAGGGGTTGACGAATTGGAGACTGTGCAAGATGTCATCAGAACAGAAGGTCTGACGAAACACTTTGGTAGTGTGCACGCGGTAGAAAGCGTTTCCCTAAGAGTTAGGAAAGGCGAGATTTACGGATTTTTGGGACTCAACGGTGCGGGCAAGACAACAACCATTCGAATGCTCCTGGGGATGATCCGCGCCACAGCAGGCTCGGCCTTCCTATTTGGGAAGAAGGTCAGTGCTGACAGTTGTGACTTGTGGGAACATGTTGGATATCTTGTGGAGACTCCCTCCTCATATCCTGAACTTACCGTCTGGGAGAATCTTGAGATCATGCGCCGATTGCATCGAATACCGGATGAGAAATCAGTTGATATGGTGGTTGACAAGCTATGGTTGACTCCTTACAGAAACAGGAAGGCGGGCCTCTTGTCCCTAGGGAACATGCAACGGCTTGGTTTGGCGAAAGCGCTCTTGCACAATCCAGACATTCTGATCCTGGACGAACCTGCAAATGGATTGGATCCCGCTGGCATTGTGGAGATACGAGAGCTGCTTAGAGATCTGTCCTCTAACCATGGGGTCACGGTGTTCATATCCAGCCATATTCTGGGAGAGATATCGAGACTAGCTACCCGAATTGGTATAATCCATGAAGGGCGGCTCGTACAGGAAATAGACGCAGATGAATTGGGGCGCCTCCATCAAAAGAGACTTCTTGTGGATGCGCATGACAGAAGGTCAGCACAGGCAGAACTCATCAAGGATGGGTATTCGGTCACTGCGACCGAGGAAGGGGTTCTGGAAATAGCAGACAACGAAGCAGTAGCTTGCCCCGACAGGGTCGCAACCATGTTGGTGGGTGCTGGCTTACCACCAACTTTGCTACGAGTTGAAGAGGAAGATCTTGAGTCGTATTTCTTGAGAGTAGTCGGAGCAACTGGAAGATGAAGGATATTCTTGCAGCTATCTGGGCTGAAGGCCTCAAAATTCGCCGGGCTGAAGGCCTCAAAATTCGCCGTTCGAAAATGTTCTTGATAACAATCCTGGCTTTTGTACTAATACCTGTGCTGATGAGTCTAATGATGTATCTTGCAAAGAATCCAGAACTCGCACATAGACTTGGCATATTGGGCGCAAAAGCAACCGTCTTGAACCTACAAGCCGACTGGCCAACCTATTTTGGATTTCTTAACATGGCAATTGTCGCAATAGGATTAGTGGGGTTTGGGTTTGTGACAAGCTGGGATTTCGGCCGCGAGTACTCTGACCATACGGCAAAGGACTTGCTCGCGCTACCTGCTCCACGATCATCTGTCGTCTTGGCCAAATTCGTGGTCGTTGTGATCTGGTGTGTATTGCTCTCACTCATACTTCTCTGTTCTGGTCTTGTTGCGGGAGAGGTCGTTCAGCTCTCAGGTTGGACAAGTGAAACGGCTTCTCACAGCGTCTCCATATTTGCGGTGACTGCTCTTCTCACAATATTGCTCTGTACTCCTGTTGCGTTCTTTGCCAGTTTTGGACGTGGGTATTTGGCTCCTGTGGGGTTTGTTATTCTTGCTCTTGGCATCTCGCAATTTGTGGGCGCGTTGGGTTTTGCACGATATTTCCCATGGTCGATTCCAATGCTATATGCTGGTGCTGCAGGGGCTGAAAGCGCGCAATTGGGAATCGTCAGCTATGTTATCCTCTTTCTAACCAGTGTTTTGGGATTAGTTGGTACTCTTGCACAGTGGCGATATGCTGATCAATTCTGAACACCGGAAAGGGGGACCCCTTCCGGAGCCACTACTGTACGAGCGGTGGAGATAGGGGCGTGGCGCCTAGCAGGATGTCTCTTATGGGCTGCTCAGTTTACTCGTGAACCTTCCTAGCGACGCAGCACGACAGCCCTTGAAGCAGAGGAAGGCGGGGCAGCGACGGGTCAGGAGAACGAGGGCGTATCGAAAGAGACGGCGGGTTCAAGCAGAGTGCTGAGAACGAAGTATTCATACGGTTCTGGTGGAGCCGAGGGGCATGGAGCCGTCGTCACGGCCAGTACTGGACGCCCTCATTAACGCACTCCGAGCTCGGTCTTCGGACCCAGGTGCGTGTTGTAGCTCGACCACATTGCACTAGCAGATCCACGTAGACCAGCTGTCTCATCTATCGTCTTTACCGGGGAGAAGGTCGAACCCCCAAATCGTAAGACCCAAGGGCATGCACGCAAGTTGATTCTTCTGCAGTTAGGAGCATAGTGAGAAAGAAGTCCCTTCTCTTGTTGCGCACGAGCCGTGGTGTGCAGCACGCAAGCCGACAACGGTTAGGTACTGTTGCGTCCGAGGTTGGGAATGGGGGGTTCAATGAACGAAGAGAAGGCTATGTGGGGAGTACATCCGGCGCCAGAAGAATCGACAATTCCCCTAAGGAAGCATTGTCGGGAGGCGTGTATGAAAGTTGATGTTGAATACTTGCAGTTTATGTGGCCTATGAGACACTTTCTAATTACCTGTGGAGACATAGGCAACAAGTCAAACATTCTCGCAGCCAGTTTCTGTATGCCTGTTTCAAAGGAACCCCCGCTAATAGCGTGCGCCATTGGAAAGAAGGCTTACTCATCAGAGCTTCTGGAAAGCAGCAGGGAATTCATTATAAATGTTCCCACAAAAGAGCTACAGGCAGAGATATATTACTGCGGTTACCATTCAGGGCACGAAGTAGATAAATTCAAGGAAACAGGTCTAACACCAAAACCTGCACGGAAAGTAAGAGCCCCAATTATCGAGGAATGTGTAGCTCATATGGAATGCAGAGTAGTGCAAAGAATTGAAACAGGCGACAAGAACCTCTTTATTGGCGAAGTGATAGAGGCATATGCAGACGAAATGGTCGTACAAGGAGAAAAGAAGATCGAATTTGCTGCAGGCGGTTTTCCGTCCAAAGTTTATGGCATTAGGTCGAAAGGGTTATGAAGCTCAAGACTACTCCCTGTTCCGGAAAGAAGTACGGCACCGGGAACCGATCCTTGCTTCGCGAGAAGTCACTATTAATGCGCCTATAGAAAGTGAATGTGGTCAGGTGGCGAGAGCTGTCGGAGAGAATGCGCAAAGAAGATCATGTTCTAAAGTGAGTCGCAGAGTGGCGCGAAAGGACACGGTGGAGCAGAGGCAGCTACAGAGGGTGTAAGTGGTCAAGTGGTGGAGCCGAGGGGATTCGAACCCCTGACCTCATCCGTGCGAGGGATGCGCTCTCCCAGCTGAGCCACGGCCCCATCGACGTGTATTATATGAACTTCGTAGTGATAGTCAAAGCGCCATCGCGAGGATGTAGCCTTGGAAGCTGGTTTTTGGTTGACATTGGCAGCCTTGGAACTACAATCTATTAGGTATTAGACAACTTGTTCCTGAGGAGCAGTCATGTCCAGACCTGTTGGTCTTATTGTTGGCACGGGCGTCGACAGTGTCCAGGTTCTTTCCGGCGCGATCCTTTCCAGCATCAAAACCCCCTTTGGCGATGTAGGTTATGTGAGAGGTTCCATGGGTGGGGCGGATGTCTGTGTTCTCAAGCGTCACGGGGAAGGTCACGTCGTACCACCCCATCTCATCAACTACAGAGCCAATATCATGGCACTATACATGCTTGGCGTCGAGAAGGTCGTCACGACCAGTGCCGTTGGATCGCTCAGAGAGTCTATTGCGCCTGGATCGTATGCGCTGATGGATGGTTTCCTGGACTTCACCAAAGTGCGTGCGCAGACGTTCTTCGAGGTTGGCAAGGTTGTCCACACAGACATGACTCATCCGTACAGTGCGGCCGTCACGGACGTACTCGGGACGGAGATGATTGCCATGGGGCTTTCGCTTCACACGGGCGAAGTGTACGTGGCTGCGGAAGGTCCACGTTTCGAATCACCCCAGGAAGTTCGCATGTATGCGGCCATGGGCGGATCCGTGGTCGGGATGACGGGGGTGCCCGAAGTGACACTTGCCAGGGAGGCGGGTCTCGAATATCAGACGATCGCCATCGTCACGAACTACGCAGCTGGCATAAGCGTCTCACTCCTCACGCACAAGGAGGTCCTCGATGCCATGGCTGCAGCATCGGCGTCGCTGATTGAGGTTCTGCGCCGATCGCTTCCCCGGATTGCCGAGCTTCCAGCCGGTCAACGTGACGATCAGCATCAGCTCGACTTCCTGCTGAACACATGAGGCTGGAGCTGCTGGCTCATACTCCAGATCCGGACGTGCTGTGCGCCTATGCAGCCCATCTCTGCTACAGCACCGAACCCTTCAGAGCCGACCGCAGTGCAGGCATTCTGCGCAAGGTCTGTGGTAACGGACACCTGTCCGTTCTCGAGCACGCCAGTTTCACATTTCTTGTCGAGGGACTGTCGCGTGCAGCTTCTCATCAGTTGGTTCGGCATCGGCTCGCGTCATATTCGCAACAGAGCCTGCGGTTCACAAAGGCCCAGCCAGTCTTTGTTTCTCCCCCGGGCTATGATTTCGGGCGTTTCTATGAGCAGGCTTACGCGGAATATAAGCGCCTGCTTTCAGAAGGTGTCCATGAGGAAGACGCCCGCTATGTCCTCCCACAGGGTGTTGCGTCGCGCCTGGTAGTTACGATGAATGCCAGGGAGCTGAGGCACTTCTTTGAGCTGCGTTGCTGTTTGAGAGCACAGTTCGAGATCCGGGCTCTGGCGTGGCTTATGCTGGCAAAGGCCAAAGCCGTGGCGCCCCTCCTTTTCGAGAGTGCCGGCCCGGTGTGTCTACAGGGCATGGAGTGTCCGGAACGCTCATTTGCGTGTCACCTGAAAAAGAAGGAACAGGGAGGAGAATCGGCATGACAGGAACAATGCTTGCGCTCATGAAGGAACGTCCAGAACGGGGGGCAACACTGAGCCAGGTCAACATCCCTGCGATTGCAGAGGACGAGGTACTGGTCAAGATCGACTATGCCTCTATCTGTGGGACAGATGTCCATATCTACGTATGGAACGAGTGGGCACAGAACCGGATCAAGACTCCACATATCATGGGTCACGAATTTGCTGGGCACGTGGTGGAGACAGGCAGGTCCGTGCGGGGATTCAAGGAGGGCGATTTTGTCAGCTCTGAGACCCATATCTACTGCGGACACTGTTATCAGTGCCATGCGGGCCACAGTGAAGTCTGCCAGAACCTGCAGATCCTGGGAGTGGACCGTGCTGGAGCATTTGCCGAGTACGTCGCAGTTCCGGAGCGCGTGCTCTGGAGGAATGACCCGTCGATTCCTGCCGCATGGGCTTCCATACAGGAGCCGATGGGAAATGCACTGGACACGGTCAACTCCGAGCCGGTGGCGGGGAAGACTGTTCTCATCACGGGGGCTGGTCCCATTGGAGTGCTTGCCGTGGGAATTGCCAAAGCCTTTGGTGCGACGCAGCTTCTTGTCAGTGATCTTTCGGACTATCGGCTCGATCTCGCCAAGAGTATGGGTGCAGATATTGTTCTCAACCCTGCGCGCGACGACGTCGAGGCAGTAGTCAGGGAGCAGACTCACGGTATTGGCGTTGACGTGGTGCTGGAGATGTCCGGCAGTGAGAAAGCGATACACCAGGGCCTGAGGGCGCTGAGTCCGGCCGGGCGCATGTCGATGCTAGGCCTTCCTGAGCGCCCTGTGACCATTGATTTGACCAATGAAGTCATCTTCAAGGAAATCCGCATCTATGGCATCACGGGACGCAAGATCTTCTCTACGTGGCAGACGGTGTCTAGACTGCTTGCGTCGCGTCTTGTGGACCCCAGCGCTGCCATCACCCATCAGTTGAAGTTTGAGGATTGGCAGACAGGCATGGACGCGATGGTTGCCGGGACATGTGGCAAAGTCGTTCTCCAGATTGCGGGGAGGTAGTCGCATGAATGGGAAGTTCCAGGAGATGATGCGGGCCGAGCTTGACCGGCTCGAGAAGGAAGGACTCAGCCTGCGCATACGAACGCTCGACTCCGAGCAGGGTCCAGCATGTACGATCGACGGCAAGTATGTCGTGAACCTTGCTGCCAACAACTATCTGGGCATCATTGGTCGCAAGGATGTCAAGGAGGCTGCCAAGAAGGCCATCGACGAGTTTGGGGTGGGGTCTGGCGCCGTCAAGACGATCATTGGGAATACACGCCTGATTGTTGAAGCCGAAAAGAAGCTGGCCAAGTTCAAAGACGTCGAGGACGTTCTGATGTACCAAGGAGGCCTGACCGCGAATTCTGGTACTATTCCAGCGCTTATGCACGACGGAGACCTTATCTTCAGCGACGAACTGAATCATGCCAGCATTATCGACGGCTGTCGTCTCAGCAGGGCGAAGATCGTGCCCTTCAAGCACTGCGACGTTGCCAGTCTCGAAGAGAAGATGAAGGAATACGAGAATGAGCCGGGCACGAAGATGGTCATCACTGATGGTGTCTTCAGCATGGATGGAGACATTGCTCCGTTGCCCGATATCGTCGAGGTAGCGAAGAGACATGGCGCAGTCACCATGGTTGATGATGCGCACGGCGAGGGAGTCCTGGGAGATCATGGGCGTGGTATTGTCAATCATTTTCATCTCGAGGGACAAGTCGATGTCGAGGTTGGGACCCTGTCGAAGGCGTTTGGTGTGGTAGGCGGATATGTCGCGGGCACCCACACGCTTGTCGAGTATCTGAAGAACAAGTCCCGTCCAATCTTGTTCAGCTCGACCATGACACCAGCCGACGCTGGTGCAATCTTGAAGGTTGTCGACATCTTGACCGAGAGTGATGATCTCGTGCGCAGGCTATGGGAAAACGCAACATACTTCAAGGCCAGAATGAAGAGCTATGGGTTTGACACCTGGCGCAGCGAGACGCCGATTACTCCCATCATTATTGGCGACAGTCAACTTGCAAAGAATCTCTCTGCCAAGCTATTCGAGAAGGGAGTCTTTGCACAATCGCTCGGCTTCCCGACCGTTCCGCAGGGCCTGGCGCGCATCCGCTGCATGTTGTGTTCGGCACACACGAAGGAACAGCTCAACTTTGCAGCCGACATGTTCCAGGAGTCGGCTCTTAAACTGGGCATCCTGAAGAGGTAGGTCTCTGATGCCCACTCCCACTGTGCAAGTCATGATTCTGGCCGGAGGGCTTGGCACCCGCATGAAGAGTGCAGTGCCCAAGGTCCTCCACGACATCCTTGGCCATCCTGTGCTGTGGTACGTTGTTGAAGCGCTCAAGGACATCGATGCACACCCGATTGTCGTGACGCCGGAGGCCAACGATGCGTTTCGTGCGGCATTTGGCAGTCGTCTCACCTACGCAGTTCAGCCTGAACAGCATGGCAGTGGTCACGCCGTCCAGTGTGGCATGGAGCATGTTTCTGCGGAGTATGTCCTCATATGCAGCGGAGACAATCCCTTTCCGACTGCAGACGACTACCATGAATTCCTCGACGACAGCGTCGCTGAACACGCGGAGGCAGCCGTCCTTGCGGCGCATTTAGAGGACGCCGGGCAACTGGGGCGCATTGTGCGGGCCCAGGATGGAGCGTTTGTCGGTATTGTCGAGGCTCGAGACGCTCGTCCGGAACAACTTGGCATACACGAGATCAACACAGGCGTCTATCTGTTCCGTTCGGCTGAGCTTCGGAGATGGCTGGGAGAGATGAAACCGAACAATGCCCAGGGTGAGTACTACATCACGGACTGCATCTCCACGGCTGTGCAGGACGGCAGCCATGTGCACTGCCATGTTGCTCACGGCGTGTGGGAGATGTCCGGAGTAAACGACCGGGCAGAGCTGGTGGTCGCCGCCAGCCTCCTTCAGCGGCGGAAACTGGACCATCTGTTCCGGGCGGGTGTTACTATCGACATGCCAGGAACGGTTCGCATCGACTGGGATGTTGTTGTCGGGCGCGATTCCGAGATCCGGCAGGGTTCGTGTCTGAAAGGAAGCACCAGAGTGGGCACTTCCAGCGTCATTGGACCAAACACGATTCTCATCGACGCGCAGGTCGGCGACGAGACGACGGTTCTGGCGTCCATCGTGGAGGGTTCCACGATCGGCAGCAACTGTGCTGTTGGTCCCTTTTCCTACATCCGCCCCGGAACTCTCACAGCCGAGCGATCAAAAGTTGGTGCTTTCTGCGAACTCAAGGCCTCTTCCTTGGGGGCAGGGAGCAAGGTCCCGCATCTGTCATATATCGGTGACGCTTCCATTGCCGAAAACGTCAACGTCGGAGCCGGTACGATTACCTGCAACTACGACGGATTCACGCGAGTCAAGCACCACACAGTCATCGAGAAAGACGTCTTCATCGGCGCCAACAACAATCTGGTTGCTCCAGTGACGATTCATGAGGGAGCGTACACTGCAACTGGGTCGACGATCACCCATGATGTGCCCCCGGAAGCTCTTGGCATCGCACGAGCTGTTCAAGTCGACAAAGAGGGATGGGTCAGGAGGAAGAAAAATGGACAATGAGTACAATCCGATCAAGATCTTCTCGGGCAATGCAAACAAGCCGTTGGCCGAGAAGGTCGCGTCCTATCTTGGTATTCCTCTCGGTCAGGCTGAGGTTGGCCGTTTTCCTGACGGAGAGATCAAGCTCCGTATCAGCGAGAACGTGCGGGGGCTGAACGTCTACGTCATCCAGCCCACCAATACACCTGCAGAGAATCTGTTCGAACTGCTGATCCTGCTTGACGCTCTGAAACGCGCTTCAGCCGCGAGCATAACAGCGATCATCCCGTTTTTCGGCTATGCGCGCCAGGACCGGAAAGTCCGCTCGCGAGAACCCATCACTGCCAAACTGGTTGCGAATCTCGTGACAGTGGCGGGCGCAGACCGCGTGGTCGCGATCGATCTCCATGCCGCCCAGATTCAGGGCTTCTTCGACATCCCTGCTGACAACCTGACGGCCATGGTCCAGTTTGCGCAGTATATCAAGCGCAAGGAGCTGGAAGACCTTGTTGTCCTTTCTCCCGATGTGGGAGGCGTGGCGCGGGCCAGTACGTTTGCCCAGACCATTCATGCTTCACAGGCCCTGTTTGTGAAGAAGCGTCTTTCGCCGGACGCGGTCGAGATTCAGTCGTTCATCGGCGATGTACGAGGCAAGAACGTCATTATTGCCGACGATGCAATCCATACGGGCAATACGATGTTGAACGCCTGTAACCGCGCCCTGACCGAGGGTGCCAAGAGTGTCATTGCCTGCGCGACTCATGCC
Organism: Caldisericota bacterium; assembly: GCA_026390285.1. Lineage (GTDB taxonomy): Bacteria > Caldisericota > Caldisericia > Cryosericales > Cryosericaceae > Cryosericum. The sequence goes on along the minus strand of JAPLGH010000072.1, from coordinate 1,735 downwards.
GTCTTTGCGGGGGACTCCCTTGGATTGTTTGCCCGGTCGGACTTCAGCGAAGTGATTGTGACAGATACGATGTTCGTCCCTGGACGCGAATATCCCTCGATGTTTACGGTGTTGTCGGTGTCGGAGCTCATTGCCAAGGCTATCTACAACATCCACAACCACTCATCAGTCTCGGCTCTGTTCCAGCTTTGACAGTCTGAAGGCTGTCTACTTGATTCAGAGCTGATTTGACATATAATTCCAAAGATATGCCGATATCTTATGAGTGAGGAGTTGGTATGCAAAGAGTAGCGATAGAAGCCGTTGCCCGTGAAAGCGGCAAGCATGGCAAGCTAAGCGCCCTGCGCAGGCAGGGCTTCATCCCAGCAGTGGTGTATGGTCACAAAATGGCGCCCATGTCCGTTGCGGTTCCTGTGCGAGCATTCGAACGCATCCGTCGTATGACTGGGGAGTCTGCCATCGTCGACCTTCAGTTTGAGGGCGGCAAGGCTATGACCACTGTTGTGCAGGAGTACCAGATAAACCCAATCCGGGACACTTATACACATGTCGACTTCCTGTCCATTTCTCTTGACGAACCGCTGACGAGCAGGATCCCGATTCGCCCGATCGGAACGGCTATCGGCCTCAAGGAAGGCGGAGTGCTCGAGCACTCACTGTACGAGCTCGAAGTCGAAGCTCTTCCGCTCGACATTCCCGACTATCTGGAGGTTGACGTTTCCGACCTCGGACTGAAGCATTCCATCCATGTGGCTGACCTGAAGCTTGGCGACAAGGTGAAGGTGCTCACAAACGAAATGGCGACGGTGTTCTCGGTCGTTGCGCCAGCTATCGAAGAGGCCCCGCCTGCTCCCGAGGAAGTTGTTGCGGTCGAAGGCGCCACTCCTGCAGCAGGAACAGTACCTGCGGCGGGTGCTGCTCCTGTCGCTGCTCCTGCTGCTGTTCCTGTCGAGGGCGCTGCGAAGACGGCATCGAAGAAGTAGCACGGCGTACCTGTTGTTCCTTCTACATCAATCGGTTCATATGCGCTGGCCTTCAAGGGCCAGCGTTTTTGCTGTACGCGTCGCGGGGAAGGTCCTCTCGTGAGGTTGCTGTTCATCGGTGATGTTTTCGGCCGTCCGGGACGAACGATTGTGCGGCGGCTGCTCCCGCAGCTCAAGGAAGAGCTTCAGCCCGCTGTCGTCGTGGCAAACACGGAAAACGCGACCCATGGGACCGGCATGACTCGGTCCGCGTTCGAGGAACTCAGCGCTGCAGGCGTCGACATATTCACCGGGGGCAATCACACGCTTGGCAAGCCCGAAATCCTTGACCTCATGCAGAAATACTCGCATGTGCTGTGCCCTGGCAATATCAGTCCTGCCATCAAGCGCCACGGATCCGTCATCTGGCAGACGCCGGATGGTCTCGTAGCTGTCATCAACGTGATGGGTCAGTATTGCATGAACGGCGTGGATAACCCGTTTCGGTACGTGGAAGAAGTGCTGCGCGACCCTGAGATTGCAGCTGTGCGCGCAAAAGTCGTCGATTTTCATGCGGAGGCCACAGCGGAGTAGGCGGCAATGCTGAGTCTCTTGGACGGTCGCGTTTCGGCGGTCCTTGGAACGCACACGCATGTTCCTACCGCGGATGCACGTGTTACGGCTTTGGGTACCGCATTCATCACTGATGTTGGTATGACGGTGGTGCGATCTTCGATCATCGGGCTCGACCCGGAGATTATGATGCGCCGCTT
>JAPLGH010000191.1 GCA_026390285.1 Caldisericota bacterium | reverse complement strand
GATCGCAACAACAGCTGGTATCGCTGGGTTCAGACCGGTCATGTCAAGGATGGCACCAGCTGCATTATAGCTGACGATCACTGGAACAGGGTAACTGAAGACATTGCACTAATGAAGCAGCTCCGTCAGCAGACCTATCGGATGAGTCTGGAGTGGAGCCGCATCGAGCCGGCGCGGGGGCAGTTCGACAAGGACGCCATCGGCCACTATCGTCTCGAGATACAGCAACTGGTGAACGCCGGAATCAGGCCTCTTGTCACGCTGCACCATTTCTCAAACCCGTTGTGGCTCGAGGACGCGGGTGCCTGGGTCAACCCGGACGTAGTCGACCTGTTCGAGCGGTATACGGCCTATGTCGTCGAGAACCTTAGCGACCTCGTGAGTGACTGGTGCACCATCAACGAGCCAAACGCCTACCTTGCAGCGGGATACGTCACGGGCGGATGGCCGCCGAGCAACATCAGCATCACGAAATACTTCCGTGGCGCCCGCAACATGATCCTGGCACACATCAAATCTTATCGAAAGATCCACCAGGTGCGTGCCTCCAATGGCTACAATGATACGCTGGTCGGTGTCGCCAATCATATCAGGCTGTTTGATCCCAAACATGGCAACGGTCGTGAGCGATGGGCGGCAGGTATGTATGAACGGCTGTTCCAGGAGCTTTTTGTCACGGGGATGTATGAAGGAAAGCTCCTCTCGCCTCTCGGCATGGGGTACCCTCTCGGTGAGGGCCGGTATTCTGATTTCTTTGGCATCAACTACTATACGCGCGACATCGTCGATTGCTCCGACAAATTGACGAGCCCGCTGGGCAAGCTTGAAGCACGCGAAGACAGCCAGAAGAACGACCTTGGGTGGGAACTGTATCCTGAAGGCTTGTATCGGGTATGCAAGAAGTATTGGGATCGCTACCAGACCCCCATCTTCGTTACCGAAAATGGCACCGCCGATGCAAAGGACTCCTTCCGGACCAGGTACATCTACGACCACCTTCTCCAGGTGAGTCGGCTCATCGAAGACGGTATCGACGTTCAACGCTACTATCATTGGTCGCTCATGGACAACTTCGAGTGGATCGAGGGGCTGAGCGCGAAATTCGGCATCGTCGCGGTAGATTGCGCCACGCTCGAAAGAACCGTGCGTACCAGCGGATGGTTCTATGCCGACATCGCAAAACACCGTGGCGTGACTGCCAAGATGATTCAGCAGTATCTCAGCTGAACTTGCACTTCGGCATGGCCAGCGTCGTTGACTCGAGCTCCCCGTGCAACGAGTGATTTTCTATCCGCGTTTCCCATACTACAGTGAGAAGGACGCGAGCAAACAAGTGATGCTTGACCGATATCAGTGGCGACTGAGTATTGAGCTCCGAAGAGGTCACTAGGCATGCCCTCCACGCTTGCAGTCTGTTTCGTCTGGCACTTTCACCAGCCTCAGTATCAAGACCTCTCAACGCCGAAGGCAGTGCTGCCCTGGGCACGCCTTCACTGTGCCCGCAACTACACGATGATGCTGCACCTGCTCGAAGCACAGCCCGCAGCGCACGTCACGATCAATCTGACACCGGTTCTGGCTGCCCAGCTCGATGCCTTCGCCAACGAAACGTGTACCGACGAGTGGCTCCAGCTGTCTGTTGCAAGAGTCACCGAACTCGACATGGAGAAGCGTTCACGGCTTCTTGCGATGTTCTTCGATGTCAACCAGCAACGCATTGTTGAACAGGACTCTCGCTACCATCAACTCTCCCTGCATAGGTCCGACCCCATCAAGACGTGGTCGGAGCAGGAACTGCGCGACCTTCAATGCTTGTTCATGCGTGCGTGGACGGACTCCAGTGCCCTGGCGGAAAGGCCGGAAGGGACAAGACTCCTAAGCAAGGTCCGCGATTTCACCGAGGAAGACCATGATGCACTGGTCCGCGCTCAACACGATCTGGTCAGGGATTTCCTGCCGAGACTGGCGGCACTCTGCCGGTCGGGTCAGGTCGAGTTAGCCACGTCGCCGTATGCGCACCCGATTCTGCCACTGCTTATCGACACGGACACTGCGGCCGCCGTTCAGGACACTCCTCTGCCTCACCCGGCGTTTCGCCACCCTGAAGACGCGCTGCGACAACTGCAGTTTGGAAGACACTATGTAGAGCAGCTCCTGGGGCTGCCGATCTCAGGCTGCTGGCCTTCTGAGGGAAGCGTGTCGCCTGAGGCAGTTGCCGAGATGGCACGCGCCGGCTTCTCATGGACGGCCACCGACGAGGATATCCTGCTGCGGGAGCTCCCTGGAAAACCCCGGTCAGTACTGTACCACCCCTATCGGGTGCGAACAACAGCCGGGGATATTGCCATGATCTTTCGCGACCGTATGCTCTCCGATGCCATTGGCTTTCAGTATGCCTCGATGACCACCGATGATGCAGTGTCGCAGTTTATGAGACACGTGCGCGGAGTAAAGGCCAGCCTCGACCAGCCAGGTATGTTGTCCATCATTATGGACGGCGAGAACGCGTGGGAGTTCTACCCGAGAGGCGGAGTTCCCTTTCTCCAAGCTCTCTACGCAGCGCTTGCCGACGAATCCGACGTCAGACTCATGACAGTGAGCGAGGCACTCAAGGGCGTACCAGCGTCTGACATGCCTGCCTTCCGCCCTGGTTCATGGATCGATGGCAACTTCCGGGTCTGGATCGGCCAGGACGAAGACAACAAATCCTGGCAGTACCTTCGTAACGCGAGGGACGATTGGGGACATTTCACGCCTGAAGAACAGGATCGATCTCTGCTGTCGATGTTTGCGGCCGAAGGGTCCGACTGGAACTGGTGGTATGGTCGCGAGCGTACGGCCGAGACGTCAGTTCAGTTTGATGACCTCTATCGAAGGCACTTGACGAACGTCTACACACAGGCTGGTCATCTAGTGCCGGATCAACTCCTCGAGCCGGTTCTGGACAGTGGACAACCTGTGGTTACCGTCGAGCCGACGGGTCTCATGAATCCACGGATCGACGGAGGACCTGCGAGGTATCTCGAGTGGTCACCTGGGCGTTGTTTCCGGCCCGACAGTGGCGGCGGCGCGATGAACTCCGGAGTTCCCGCCGTGACGTTACTGCGCATTGGATACAGTTTGTCCGCCATGTATCTTCTGATCCAGTTGGCACCCGAGATGGCGGCCACCGAGGACTTAAGGGTCGAGGTACGCCTATCTTCACACGCAGAAATGAGCCGCTTTGTCATCCAACGAGAAAATGGCACGGTTACCGGGTGGACAGAACCTCCTGGAGATGCCGACTGGGCCCTCCAGAAAACCCTGCAAATCAAACTTCCGTTCACCACAATCAGAGCTCAGCGAGGCGAACGTGTCACTTTTGCCGTCCTCGTCTCCGGCGGAGGACGCCTGGTAGCGACCATCCCTGCCAGAGGAGTGATGTCCATGAAACTACCTGACGCGGACTACGAACTCCAGCACTGGGAGGTGTGATATCAAGAAGCTGTGCCTGTGCATTCATAATCACCAGCCGGTCGGCAACTTCGACAGTGTGTTCCAAGAGGCCATCAATCACGCATATCTGCCATTCCTGGAGACGCTGACCGGTTTTCCGCGGGTCAAGGTCTCTCTTCACACCTCTGGGCCTCTCCTCGAATACATGGAACGGAATCATCTGAATGCATACCTGGACCTTGTCCAGACCCTGGCCACGCAAGGCCAGTTGGAGCCCGTGGGTGGAGGCTTCTACGAGCCCATCCTGCAACTGCTCCCGGAAAGCGACCGAATCGCACAGATCCAGCTCATGAGCGATGAACTCCTGAGACTCTTTGGAAAGCGACCCACCGGGCTGTGGTTGACCGAACGGGCGTGGGAGCCGCACCTTGCGCGTTCGCTGGCCTTGGCCGGAGTCCAATGGACCCTGCTTGACGACAACGGATTTGAGAAAACAGGGCTGCATGGAACAGACCTGTTTCATTCCTACGTCACCGAGGAAGAAGGACACACGATAGAACTGTTCCCCATCCTCAAGGAACTGCGCTACAAGATCCCGTGGGCGGAGCCTGACGAGACTCTGCACTTCATCCGTCAGAGTCCCGACGATGCAGAAGTGTTTGTCTATGGGGACGACGGCGAGAAGTTCGGAATGTGGCCCGGCACTTATGACCACGTCTATGTCGGTGGATGGCTACGACGATTCTTCCAGGCACTTACAGATGCAACCGATATCGCCACCGTGACAGTCGGTGAAGCCGCTGCTTCATTGAAGCCGCGGGAACGCGTCTACCTGCCGGCCTGTTCATACGCCGAGATGGAAGAATGGTCTCTGGCAGCGTCACGGCAGAAGGCATTCGCCGATTTGCGCGAGAAGACCACCCCGGAGGACCGTTCCTTTCTCAGCGGCGGCACATTTCGCAATTTTCTGGCTCGATACCCGGAGGCCAACCGCATGCACAAACGTATGCTGTTTGTCGGCAAGGAGCTGGGGGAGGCGGGCGGGGAGGCACGGGGACACTACCTTCGAAGCCAGTGCAATTGTGCCTATTGGCACGGCATCTTCGGAGGACTGTATCTTCCTCACCTCCGCGACGCCGTATACGCCGAACTGCTTACAGCTGAACGGCTGATGCCGGAGAAACGGCTGGGGGCCTGGCTGCAGGACACGGATGCTGACGGACGGCCTGAGGTCGTCATGGCAACCGAGCACCAGATGTTCTTCCTGCACGCCTGCGGCGGTCGCCTGGTCCTGTGGGACGACTTGCAACAAGCTTGGTCCTGGAGCAATGTCATGACACGATATCACGAGGCCTACCATGACCAGATGCTCCAAGCCACATCGCAAAGTCAAACAAACGAAGTAGCCAACATTCATGAGACTCTGCGCATGAAGGATCCTGAAGCGCTCACCGCACTGCAGTTCGACGACCATGTGCGCGTCAGCTTCATCGACCGCTTCGGTCCATCACTCGATACTACCACAGGTGGTGAACCTCTCATGGAAGAATACTCTGCAGAACTCGGCCAGACATGGGCACGGTTCGAGGCATCCGGGCTCATCGTCAAGACATTTACGCCGACTGAAGGCGGGCTCCACGTCGATCTAGACATCGAGGCCCCGCAGGACTGGTACGCCTGTGAACTCAACTTGGCCCTGTGGTGGGAAGACAGGGCACGCTCGTTTGTGGCCGACTCCTTCATCATCGGGACCGAATCTCATCGTCTCTCGGTAAAGACCAGCTTTCCTGTTCATGTGGATCTGTGTCCGATTCGGACAGTCTCGAATTCGGAAAAAGGTATCGAAACCGTCTACCAGGGAATGACCGTATCCATCGCGCTTGACTTGAAAACGTCACGGCACCTTACTTTAGACATTGGAGGCTGATATGAATGGTCGATTTGTCCTCGTCCTGCATTCGCATCTTCCCTACGTCCTCGGCAAGGGACAATGGCCGTTTGGCGAAGAGTGGTTGCATGAGATTGCCCTCGACACGTATCTCCCGCTTCTTGAGGAACTGGAGGGCCTGGACCGTGACAACGTGCCGGGTACCATTGCGGTCGGCATCACTCCTATCCTCATGGAACAACTCAAGTCTCCTGTCTTCGTAGACGACTTTCGAGTCTGGATGGACGTAAAACGCAAAGCACTGGAACAGGACATGCCGAGTCTTCCGGCTACCCCGGAGGCTCGTGCACTCAACAGGTTCTATCGGGAGGAACTGGCTCATCGCCTGGCGCAGTTCAATGCCCTGGAAGGGGATCTGGTAGGAGCGTTCGCCGGTTTGCAGGAACGCGGACGCGTGGAGGTGCTGACCTCCACCGCCACCCATGGCTACATGCCGCTGTTCAGCAACGACGAATCGAGGCGGCTGCAGATCAAAGCAGGAGCAGCAACCTATGAACATTGGATGGGTCGAAAGCCCGTCGCCTTCTGGCTGCCGGAATGTGGCTATATTCCTGGTATCGAGCGCCTTCTCGCCGAACAGGGACTGCGGTACTTTGTCGCGGATGCAGCCGCTCTTGAGACAGGAGGAACCCCCGATTTCAGGAGTGGGCGTGGTATCATCTCGACAAGTGCCGATGCTCCTTGGACGCCATGGAATATCGGCTCCGGTGTAGCAGTATTCCTCCGCAACCCTGCCACCAGCGAGCAAGTCTGGTCACGCGATCTCGGCTATCCCGGCAACGGCGCCTACCGCGAATTCCACAGGCGCATTGATGGCTCAGGGTGGCAGTACTGGCGCATCACGAGTAAACAGACTGACATGGGAGCAAAAGACCTCTACAGGCCGGACGAAGCGCGCCAGTGCACGGCAGAACATGCTGCTCATTTTGCTTCACTGCTCAGCGACCTCGCAGTGCAACGCGAAAGGTCCACTGGCGATCCGGGGGTGATCGTTGCCGCGTACGATACAGAGCTCTTCGGTCACTGGTGGTACGAAGGGCCCCAATGGATCGCCGCCGTGCTTCGGAACCTGGCCACGAAGGAATCCATCTCGGCAGTGGCTCCCACAACAGTTCTGGCCGAGCGTGATCTGCCCCTTGGGCGTCTGCGCGAATCGAGCTGGGGTACGGGAGGCGGACACGATACGTGGATGAACTCTGAGACCTCGTGGATCTGGGACATGATCCATAGCGACCAGCGCCGATTCATCAGGCTTCTGCCATCCATAGCGACCAGCGCCGATTCATCAGGCTTCTGCCAAGCCTCACCGGCTCTGACGGCGACGCATTGTTGCGCGAGATCCTGCTTGAAGAAAGTTCTGACTGGCCTTTCCTCATCACCACGGGCCAGGCTCGTTCATACGGCATGTCCAGGTTCCTGGAACACCATCGCAAGGTCCAAGACCTGCTCGCGGTAGCAGAGGGAGAGCCGTACAACCCGTCTGAGCAGGCACAGCCAGAGGACCGCGTCTTCGAGCATCTTCACCTTGACGCCCTGAGGAGGACTTGATGCCCGAGCTACGGAAAGACCCGATCATTGGACGGTGGGTCATTATTTCGACCGAACGCGCACTGCGCCCGAACAATTTCCGGACCGACAAGGAAGACCGCCTGACGGATCTTTCCAAGTGCCCATTCGAACCCGGGAATGAATCCAGCACGCCGCCGGAGATCCTCGCGTATCGGAAGCCTGACTCCCGGCCGAATGAGGCGGGCTGGTCGGTGCGCGTCGTCCCCAACAAGTTCCCGGCACTGAAAGTCGAAGGTACCATGGACAAACATGGAGAAGGCATCTACGACATGATGAACGGTATCGGGGCGCACGAGATCATCATTGAGACTCCCAACCATGACGAGGAAATGGCGCTGATGCCAGAGATGCAGATCAAGGAAGTGCTGTGGGCATGGCGCGACCGCATTGTCGACCTCGCCCGCGACAAGCGGTTCAAGTATGCCATGGTGTTCAAGAACAAGGGTGCCCGGGCTGGTGCGTCTTTGCAGCACCCCCATTCCCAGATCATTGCTCTCCCGATCGTGCCCCTCCATGTGCAGGAAGAACTGACTGGCGCTCTTCAATACTATGAGTACAAAGACCGATGCGTTTTCTGCGACCTCATCCAGCAGGAGCTGTCCGACCGCAAGCGTGTCGTCGAGGACAAATGATGTCCTCGAGCTCGCGGGTCTGCTGAAACGCACTCTGCAACGGCTACGCGGAGCACTTGATGATCCACCCTTCAACCTGGTCCTCCACATGGCACCTCTCAACACGGAGAATCTTCCCCACTACCACTGGCATTTCGAAATCATGCCTCGTGTCACGCACACTGCCGGATTTGAGAGGGGAACCGGGTTCTATATCAATCCGACGATACCAGAAGAAACCGCGCAGTTCATGCGTGAGGTACAGTTGTGAAAGTCTTCTTTGTAGCTTCGGAAGCGCTGCCCTACGCCAAAACAGGCGGTCTCGGGGACGTTACGGGTAGCCTCCCTGCGGCTCTGCGTGTTCTCGGAACCGATACGTTCCTGATTCTGCCGTTCTATAGCACCATCATGGCAAGAAACCTGCCGCTGGAACAGGTTATGACCGGGACATTGACTATGGGCGGCAGGGCTCTGCCATACACGGTTCTCCGCCACGAGAAGACGTACTTCATTACTCAAAACGAGTTCTTCGAACGCGACGGTCTCTACAATACGCGTGAAGGCGACTACCCGGACAACTGGCTGCGGTTCGCTTTCTTTGCACGTGCCGCACTTGAGACCATTGTCGCACTCGGCGGCGCTGACGTCATCCATGTACACGACTGGCAAGCAGCACTATTGCCCGTCTACCTGCGTGTTCTCTATCCGGATCGTCGGGAGAAGACTCTGCTGACGATCCACAATATCGCCTACCAAGGGCTCTTTTCTTCGGAGATCCTGCCTGAAATCGGACTGCCGAGTTCAGTGTTCACCATGCAGGGCCTTGAGTTCTACGGCAATGTGAACTACCTCAAGGGGGGCATCGTCTGGGCCGACGAAGTCAACACAGTCTCTCCGAAGTACGCCCGTGAAATCCAGACCGACGAGTACAGTTTCGGGCTCAACGGCATTCTGGCCACGCGCCGCGACCATCTGAGTGGCATTCTCAATGGCATCGACTGTTCCTATTGGGATCCATCCACCGATGGGGCGCTGCCACATCTGTACAGTCTCTCTTCGATTGCTGGAAAGGTGCAGGACAAGGAGAGTCTGCTGCAGAAGACTGGGCTCGCGGCACAGCCCGATCGGCCGCTGTTCGTCATGGTGTCTCGCCTGGTTGCTCAGAAAGGAGTCGACCTCTTACTCAGCGCATTCGACGAGATGATGTTGCTTCCGATAAGCCTGATGATCCTTGGCACGGGCGATGCCGACATCGAGGCGGCTCTTGAGGCAAGAACTGCTGCCTATCCCGGGCGTTTTGTGCTGAGCAGAAGGTTCGACGAGGGTCTGGCACATCGCATGTATGCCGCATCCGACTTCTTTCTTATGCCGTCGCGGTTCGAGCCGTGTGGCCTGTCTCAGATGATTGCCCTGCGCTACGGAAGCGTGCCCGTGGTACGAAGAACGGGGGGACTGAAGGACACCGTTCAGGACGTCCATCCCAAGACGGGACTGGGGAATGGCATCAGTTTTGACGACGCGACCTCATCCGATTTCCTCGAGGCAGTGAGGCGTGCCGTACGGCTGTACGCCGACCACGATGCATTCCGACGTATCCAGGCCATCGGCATGGCCTGCGACTTTTCATGGCAGGCAAGCGCGCGCGACTATCTTGCGTTGTATCATTCCATGGAGGTGACCTCGTGAAAGCAGTTATTCTGGCAGGAGGTTTTGGTACCCGGTTACGCCCATTGACCATCAATCTCCCAAAACCGATGGTTCCGTTCGCTAACCGCCCCATGATGCTGCACATCGTACGACTGCTGAAGAAGCATGGGTTCGATGATCTGGTAGTCATCCTGTATCACCAGCCCGATGCCATACGCAGCTACTTCGGTGACGGCAGCGAGTTCAGCGTGAAGATCGAGTATGTCACCAGTCAGGAGGACCTTGGGACCGCCGGAGCTGTTGGGCTTGCACGAGCCAGCCTGCAGGAGACGTTCCTGGTCATCGCAGCCGACATCGTCACTGACATCGACCTCACCAAGGCTGTTCAGTATCATCGAGAGCACAAGGCCGCCGCGACGATCACTCTGTCTCGAGTGGAGAATCCTCTGGAGTACGGCATTGTCATTACCGATCCCGAAGGGCATATTGTGCGCTTCCTTGAGAAGCCATCGTGGGGAGAGGTTTTCTCTGACACCGTGAACACGGGGATCTACGTCCTCGAGCCGTCCGTCTGGAATGACATTCCTGAGGACAAGGAAGCCGACTTTTCCAAGAATTTGTTCCCCACCCTGCTGGCGCACAAGGAACCGCTGTTTGGCTACATTGCACCGGGCTACTGGCGCGATGTCGGCAACATCCGCGAGTACAAACACGCGCATGGGGACGTGCTGAAAGGAAAGGTCGACCTTGAGCCCCAAGGCAAACGCATCGGCGGCATCGGCAATGATGTCTGGGTCGGCGAAGGAAGCCAGATCGCAAGTTTCAAGGGCTTTGATGGCTCGGTCCTCATCGGCAAGGACGCGACTGTCGGCGAAGCACACGTGCGGAGCTCCTTCATCGGCGACCATGCTGTTGTGCAGAGTGGAGCAGACATCGACAACTCAGTCCTGTGGGATGGGGTCGTCGTGGAGTCTGGAGCCCGTATCTTCAACTCTATCGTCGGCAAGAACGTCCACGTCGGCAAGGATGTGCTTCTCGAGGGCGACAACACTGTGGCTGACGACTGCATCATTGGACAAGGATCAGTTCTCAAATCCCAGGTCCAGATCTGGCCGGGCAAGACTGTCGAACCAGGTTCCACCGTTACCAGCAACGTCGTCTGGGGCAAGGCCTGGTCAAGAGCTCTGTTTGGCTCTTATGGCATCGTCGGTGTCAACAACATTGAAGTCACTCCGGAGATGTGTGCCAAGTTGGGCTGCGCCTATGGCACGTATCTTGGCAAGGGGTCGGTCGTTTTCACGGCGCGCGACGACCACCAGTCTTCACGCATGCTCAAACGTTCGGTCATTGGAGGCCTCATGAGCGCCGGCGTACGCGTCATGGACCTTCAGGCTGCTCCAGTACCCCTCGCACGGTTTGCCGTAAAGTCCTTCGCGGGCAGCGGTGGCGTTCACGTCATGCGCTCGCCATTCGACCGTAGGCTCACAACGATACGATTCTATGACCGATCAGGGTTTGATCTCTCCACCACGCAGGAAGGGGCCATCGAGCGACTGTTCTTCCGGGAGGAATTTGCCCGCGCTGACGTCGAAGAGGTCGGAACCATCGAGATTCCGCCTCGTGTAGTAGAATCATACCGTGACTTCTTCTTGAGCTCTCTGGATGTCGCTGCTATCCAATCGTCCGGTATTCGGTTCGTCATCGACTACTCGTATGGCACTCCTGTCCAGTTCTTTCCTGCCATTGCAGGAGAATTCGGCCTCGAGATCATCTCTCTAAACGCCTATGCAGACGGGCGAAGGGCTGTGAGAACGGCCTCTGAGTTCCGGGACGCCAAGCGAAAGCTGTCTTCCATGGTCAAATCACTGGGGACATCGTTCGGCGTCATCCTGGATGCCTCCGGCGAAAAGGTCTTCATTGTGGACCGTAGCGGCGAGATCCTGTCAGATACCCGCACGACGGCACTCATGATTGGCTCAATGCATCGGTCCGGGACCCTGAACTCGATAACCCTTCCCATTACAGCTTCTATCGAGCTGGAACATTACGTCAAGAACCAGGGTGTCGATGTGCACTGGTGCTCAACGCTGCCTCGCAACATCATCCGCGAAGCGACAAACACCGACGTTGGCGCAGACATCATGGGAGGCTTCATCTTCTCCCGTGCCCTCCCCTTCTATGACGGCATGCTTTCCATCGGTCTCCTCCTTGAGACGCTTGCCAAGACAGGGTCCGACCTCGTTACGCTGAAGCAGGAGACACCGGCCCGCGATCCTAGCCATATCGAACTGCCGTGCCCCTGGGAGTCGAAGGGGACGATCATGCGTCGCATGAGTGAGCTCCATCGTGACACGGCTGAGTTCGTCGAAGGCGTCAAGGAACGTGAGGAAGACGGGTACACGCTCGTGCTGCCTGACAAGGACCGACCGGTACTACACATCTATTCCAGCTACATGACCGACGAACGCGAACGCGAACGACTGGCAGCCGCTGAGAAACAAATCCGTTCCTGGATGCAGTAGCTGAGACCCTATGCCAGACAGGGCTATGGCACTGCTCTGCGCAGGATGGCCTTCCTGGACCGAGACAGGAGGAGACAGTGAGCGAGTACGTTAAGCCACTCTCCATGGTCAACAGCGATGGCCTGGTCATTTTTGGATGGGCCCGGCAACCGCTGTTCGACGTAAACATGACGGCTGCCGCGTCGGTGCATCACCATCTCTTCGGTGCGTGGCGATTGAAGCGGTGGGAATACTTCTACGTCGTAACACCGAGAGTCTTCTTTGCTGCACAGATTGCTCACCTGGGATACCTGAGCAACCTCGCGGCCTACTTGTATGATATCGAACGCAACATCCTGGTGGAGCGTACACTAAGCATCCCCTTCGGAACCGGCGTCATACTGGCCGACCATCCCCGCCGCGGGAGGACCCGTGCGCGTGCTGGGAGATCTGCTCACCTCCAGTCTGAGGTTACGCCGGAAGGCAAACACATCACCATCGACTGGCCCGGGTTTAATGGACCACATGCCCTCCACGCAGACCTGCTTCTCGACTGGCCCGAGGAACTCGAGTCCCTAAGTGTCGTCGACCCCCTCAGGAACGGACGCTTCGCCTATACGACCAAGGTCACCTGTATGACTGCCACGGGGATTATCCGCGTTGGACAGGAGACATGGGAGTGCAGTCGCTCAGAAGCACTGGGCGAACTGGACTGGAGTCGGGGCTTTCTCGAGAGTGTCACGCCATGGAAGTGGGCGACAGCTTCAGGCCGGACACGGCAGGGTCAGACGGTTGGCTTCAACCTGTGCAGTGGTTTCCATGACCGAGGCGACAACGAGAACGCCGTGGTGGTCGATGGGCATCTCACCAAGCTGGGCCTCGTCTCCTTCACGTATGATCAGTCTCACGTCATGCAGCCCTGGCACGTCAGCAGTCTCGATGGACGCGTCGACCTATGGTTTCTCCCGATGGCAGACCGCCAATCCTCCACGGACGCTGGTCCCCTTCAAAGTCATATCCATCAGCTCATTGGTCGATACAGCGGAAGCGTGACGCCAGAAGGCTCGGATTCAATAGCAGTCACGGACTTTGTGGGAGCTGCCGAGGATCACTACGCTCGCTGGTAATAGATTCGTAGCCGAGCACAACGACCCAGCACAAACGCCCCGGACATTATATGTCCGGGGCGACTCTTCTCCTGACCAAGTGCCAAACGCCTACAGACCTGCTCTCGACGCTCTAACCAGGGCAGAGAGACCGATACGGATGCTCTGCTCCTCAGCCAGTTTGAACAGGCCCTCGGCACCCTTCGGCTTGATCGCGTCTTTCGTGACGCTGCCGTCGATGGCAAAAAGGGCGGACGTACGGACACCACGGAACTGGCCGACGATGAACACACACCCGCTTTCCATCTCGATGGCCTTGACGCCCGACTGCATCATCAGGCTCATCTTGTCCTTGTCGTAGTTGCGGTAGAATGCGTCACTGCTGATGACGACGCCGTGCTTCACCGTCGGAACAACGTCCCGGGCTGCTTCCATGGTGACGCGAAGGAGGTCGGCATCCGGCACTGCCGGGAACGACAGCGGAAGGTACTGGGGAGACGTTCCATCCTCACGGACACTCCCCGTGGCGACAACAATGTCGCCGGCGTCGACGTCCAACGCAACGCCCCCGGCCGAACCGACTCTGAGTAACACACGCGCGCCAAGGTTGCACAGTTCCTCGACGACGATCGCTGTCGATGGAGCCCCCATGCCCGTCGTGGCAACCGACAGCCGTTCGCCCTCGTACATCCCCGTGAAGACAAGCAGATACCGGTACTCATTGACCAGGCGAGCACCCTGGAGCAGCTTCGACACCTGCTCGGCTCGCTGGGGATTGCCGACCAGTATGACGTGCGGCGCAAGGTCCTCTGCCTCAAACTTCAAGTGAAACTGTGCCATGGAATCTACCTCCCTGAGATACTAAAACATGCCACGAGCCAGCCGCGCCGTTCGCTCCGCCAGGGCGT
>JAPLGH010000095.1 GCA_026390285.1 Caldisericota bacterium | reverse complement strand
CCCAGGCCCGTGCCGGACCCCACTGGTTTCGTCGTGTAGAAGGGTTCAAAGAGATGCTGCATGGCCTCCGAAGACATCCCGGACCCCGTATCTGTGACACTGAGATGGACGAACTCCCCTGTGCGTGCAAACGGATGGTTGCGGACATAGTCCTCTTCCACAGCTTCGTTCCTGGTTCGTATCGTCAGGGTCCCTTTGCCCATCATGGCATCGCGTGCGTTGACCGCCAGGTTGAGCAGGATCTGCGTGATCTGTGACTGGTCCATCAGGACGTTCCATACTGTCTGCTCGTAGTCACGGACGATCTCCATGGTGGCTGGCAGGGACTGCTTCAGCAGTGCCAAGGTAGCATCGAGCGCGGCCGTGATACTCATGGAAATCGGCAAGACCACGGCGCTGCGGCTGAAGGTCAGCAGCCCTTTCGTGAGGTCCGCCGCCTGACGAGCAGCGGTCTCGGCTCCATTCAGGTTCTCCAGCAAGGGGTCGGATGGGCGCAGGCTGGTGCGCATGAGGGCGATGTTGCCCAGGATGCCGGTCAGCAGGTTGTTGAAGTCGTGCGCAACCCCTCCTGCCAGTGTACCGATGGCTTCCATCTTCTGGGACTGGCGCAGTTGAGCTTCTGCCTGCTTGCGCTCGGTGATGTCGAGGGCAACACCGATCAAGGAGGAGACGTGGCCCTTGTCGTCCAGGGTCATCTCCCCGGTTTCATCCCAGACAGTGCGAACAGAGCCGTCGGGACGTACGATGCGGTACTCGAGGAGCTGTGGATTGTGATCCTCGATAACGGTCCTGTTTGCCTCTTCGACGCGGGCTCGGTCCTCAGGGTGGACGACACGCGCGATGATGTCCTGCCAGGACCCGGTGAACGCATGCGGAGCAATCCCATAGATGCGGTACATCTCGTCCGACCAGAGGAGCTTATCATGGGCTATGTCCCAGCGCCAGCTGCCGACGTGCGCCAAGGCCTGCGCCTGACGCAGGTCGAACTCAGACATGCGAAGCTTCTCTTCCATCTGCTTGCGGTCGGTGATGTCGCGTGACACGCCGCGCACGACGACATGACCTGTCTGGTCGTCCCGGTAGTAGCTTGTGATCGTTTCTGTCCAGACCGTTGACCCATCCTTGCAGGGTTCCTCCATATCGGTCGTGTAGAACATGTCGGGCAGCTCCCTGCCAGACACGAAGTCCTCGACCTGCCGCTGTATCCCCTGTCTCACCAATGCTGCACTCTCAGGCGTCAGGGCAGCATCCATCGGCTGAGCCATGATCTCCTCAGGGGTGTATCCACGGAGCCGCTTTACGGAAGGACTCACATAGAGGAACTGCAGGGTCTCGGTGTCGACGATCCACACGACGTCCTTGATGCTCTCCGTCAGCATGCGGTACTTATCCTGGCTCTGGCGCAGAGCCTGCTCCGCCTGTTTGCGCTGCGTAATATCGGAGATGCTGCCGACGACGCGGATCGGGTGCCCATCCTTCAGCTCGGCCACTCCCATCGTCCTGACCCAACGGCGGTTGCCCTTTGCAGTCACGAACTGGAGTTCCAAGTCATAGGGCTCACCGCCGGTAGCAGCACGCCCAAAGGCTTCTTCGGTCCGCTTCCGGTCGTCTCCCGTGTAGTGCTGGATGTCGTTCGCGATGTCGTTGGGGTCATAGTCCGGTGGCAGCTCGTAGATGCGGTACACCTCCTGCGTCCACTTTAGGTGCTTCGTTTCCACGTCATACTCCCAACCGCCGATGTGGGAGACCTCCTGCACTTCGTTGAGCAGATTCATGTTCTCGGCCAGCGCCTTCTCTGTCCGCTTGCGCTCGGTGACAACTGCGCCCATAAGCAAGCCAACGATACAATTGACGATCGTCAGCAGTTGTAGTTCGCCGAGGCGTGCGACGTCGAATCGAAAGAACCACATCGCTAACATCACCCCGAAATTCAACACTACGATTCCGGTGGTGACTCCCTTGAAGCCATGATCGAGGGCAATCCAGATGAGCGGCAAGGTAAGAAGGTACATGGGCCGAAACTCATCCAGGCCGTGTGCGCCAAAGACCCAGTAGAACATAAGCGCGATGCTGAACGCTTGTCCAATAACAGAGAGCGTTGGACGCGGAAATGACCGGCGGGCGGGGGACCTGACCGGCTGTCCTTCCGCAGACTGGTTCAGCCGCGGCATCACATGGATAAGCAGAAAGGGTGTGATGGTCAGGACGCCGACCGTCTCACCAATCCACCAGATGAACATCGCGCGCAGGACTTCATTGCGCGGCATATCACTGCTCAAGGCGGAACTCGAAACGGAAAGCACGGCAAGAAGCGCTGAAACAAATACAGCCATGACAACCAACCAGGTCACGTCGCGTGATTTTCGCAGCTGCCAATCGAAGCGAATCCGGTGGCGCAGGAACGTGGCAGCAGCGCCATAGATGCAGGATATGATGAGTGCCCACAAGACGAGCTGGTACGGGGGTTGAGGCATGCGATAGATGAATACGCTGCTAATGAGCAAGGCGATCGTCACAGCGGGTGTGAGTGTCGCCCCAAACACCAACAGCAGGGCGTAGGTTAGTCCAGCGGGCGGATACCAGGCGACAATCCCACGGAGTTCTTCAAACTGATATGAAATAAGGTCGAGAATGATGAACGCGCACAGGTATGCGGCAACAATCAGCGCAGTGCGCAATAGCCGGCGCGGGTTGCGGCGCGCAAAAATGGCGATCATCCCCGCTTCTCCGCAACCATTTTCAGAAATCCCTTCACGTCAATCGGATTGGTCAGGTAGGCGCGCTCCCCAGCTGCCAGCAGGACGATCTTGGAATTCATGATACGCCTCCCAGGGTGAAATAGAACGTCGCACCCTGTCCCACCTGCGCGTTGGGCCAGACGCGCCCGCCGTGGCGGCGGACTACCCGCTCGACCGTCGCCGGCCCGAGGCCGGTCCCTGGAAACGCTTCCTGTAAATGCAGCCTCTGAAAGGCCACGAACTGCTTGTCCTTGTACCTTAGGTCGAATCCGGCTGCGTCGTCGCGCACGAAGAACGCGAGGCCGTGCTCCGGGTCGCGCTCACTTCCCTTGCTGACGTGCGCGTGCTCGTGCTTGGACGTGAACTTCCGGGCGTTACTCACCACGATGTGCAGCAGCTGGCGGTCGCCCGTCGCCGCCATGCCCGGGTCGATGCTCAGTTGGACGTCTCGCTGCGGGTTTTCCTGGACCAGTCTCTTGGCAACTTCGGCGGTCAGGACACTCATGTCGGTCTCCTCCACATGCATCTGGCTGCGGGTCACCCGTGACAGCAGCAGCACGTCGTCGATGAGCTGTCCCATGCGCTCGGTGGCACGCCGGATCCGATCAAGCTCTTCGCGCCCCTCCGGCGGGACAGCGGCAGGGTTGAGAATGGCAGCCTTGCCTGAACGGATTCCTTTGACAGTCATGGTTTTCCCTTTTTGCCTCTTCCTGTGCCACGTCGGGCACGCCCACAACATCCCGCACTGCCAGCGACTCTGCTTGTGCATATTCTCTGCATTCGCAGCTCCTGAACTCTCCTTGACTTCGCCGAATGGCAGTTTGCTTGCCACACGCGCGAAGAGTAGGGATTCGCACGATGCTGCTCTCAGGATAGTCCTGGCACAGGACGGGTCAAGTGCTCCCGTCGACTCATCCGGAATGGATGTCAACTGTTTCCGTAACCTCATCAGAAGAGCTGCGTGAAGGAAGACAGAATACTCCTGGTCCTTTGGACGAGAGAGGAGCGGCGGGAATGGAGCTCATGTTAGTCAACGGCCAGGTAGTGTCCGCCGTTAGTGCAGGATCGCTTCCTGCTGGCCTTTCGTTTCCGTCTTCGCATAGGCATAGCGCCCGCCGTACAGGCTTCGGTGCTTAAGGATTCTTGAATCATGTCAACCAACTGAATCGGGCTACATGGCAACGACGAACCGGAGTCGGCCGGGGTTCAGGGGGGTCTCTACGAGAGACTGAAACTCGCAAGTCCGTCCTTGTCGTAGGCCAGCAGGATACCGTTCAGGAGTCTGAGGCTCCCCTTCTTTCCTGAACATGCACAAGGCGGCCCTTGTGAGAGAGTCGCGTTGCTGAATCTTGCTTCTTTGGCCGCGTTTGGAGCAGCTAGGTCTCCACGTAGTACGTGTTGTCGCACATTTCGTCTCCGGCCATCAGCGCCTTGGTTCGCTTGAAAGCTAGCTTCGGGTTGAAGGATCTGACCCAAGGTTCGTCTCTTGCACACATGATGAGCCCCAGTTCAGGCTCCTCAAGTTCACGAAAGATCTCGGCGTACATGCATCTGGTGAAACTGTAGCCTACCCTGTGAGGCTGATCCTCGGTCTTCTTCCATTTGTGAGTGCCTACAGCGGTCTTGTCTACCATTGCGCAGAAATCGCGAAGATCCGTCTCTGGCTTGCCGGCGCCCCGGCGTGCTTCAAACTCTTGGTGGTTGATCATCTCTCGAACGACTTCACGCGCTTTGGAACCGAATTCCTTCTCCATGGCGCGCAGGAGCTCTACGGCGATATCCGCCATCACCGTCATCTTGCGCTTCAACAAATCCAGCAGAATCAGTTCATCTGCGTCGCTGATGGGATCAGGCAACATCTCATTCAGACTACCAGCCATATTCTCCTCCTTGTTTTGCTTAGAAGCAGGAACAATTGTGGTCTTCTCCTTGAATCTTCCAGGCGGTGTTCAGGATCTTTCCTTGCTGGTTGGGGACAGCTACTCATCTTTTGTCTCTTTTCTCTGCTTTGACAGGTCTGCCGACGTGCAATCAACCGCTCAAAGGACCCTCTCCAGGGAGCCTTCTATAGGGGTCAGGCCGCTTCGCGAAAATTGGGCTCCCGGGACTCATCTCCCACCGCCCTACTTCGACCGGCCGCACTACGAGCGTCCTGATCAACGAAACCCCGCGTAGACGTACCCTGACTCGGTCAAGGGCCTCCTCGAGGGGACTCGGGCCACACGCCTAACGAAGTCAGGCATGAGATGCCGCGGGCAAAACGCGCTATCATATAAACAGCAAACAAAGAGGAGGAACCATGAGAAGAATGTGTCTCCTGAAGGTCTTGTTGACTATCCTGCTTCTCGTCTTCTTGCTTATGGGTGCGAACCAAGCACGAGAAGGTTGAAGCAACAGTAGACGATTTGCACCGTCGCATGTCTAGCATTGGTTCAGAAGTCACGCGGGGAGAAGACGTCAACAGTTCTGCTCATTCGTTGAACAGCCTCGGAGCTGTCCCTGCTGACGCAGCCCCTGCAACTGACCTACTCCAACATTGGGAGTCTTCCTTCCAGATCAACCCCGCCCGCTCCGACTCCGTTCAGGGTTTCGAGCCCTCATGACACGACGGGTTCCCTCCCGCACACGTTGCCAGCAGCGTCCGCCACTACCTCCAGAACCAGCTTCAACAGCAACCTCATGGATGGATCGCAGGACTGCCTATTTCCCCCTATCTCCACCACGACCGCGTCAACACTGCGTTTCCAGCATCACCTTCAACTACCACCGACTCCAATCGTCCCATCATGGCACCGGAAATCCTTTCAGACTCGTTAGCCTCCGGGTACGATGCTGACGTGTCGCTGGTTCAGATCTATCAATGACCCTGTAGCCCATATCGTCAAGCACTTTACGTCACCCCTTCGCGACTTTACTGCCCAGTTCCTATCCCTACGCAGACCATCACGGCCAATACGAAGTCAGTAGTCGGACGGCACCAGATTGCACTTATGTGTATGATATAGGCGACATTGATCCTGGAGGGGACGTGGTGGGCGACAAGTGCTAAGTGGAAGTTGCGGGATAAGCTCAGTGTATTGAAACATGATGCTGCGTCTTTGCACCAATATGGAGAATTGTCAAGTTCTATCGATTTCTACAACAACCTCTCTCCAGATGATCAGAAAGTGCTCGTCTATTTGGTTCTCGCGGAGAGAGATGAAGACGTACGAAATGTACGCGTAGCTGCCATGTTTCTTAATCACCAGAGGTTATCTCGCCCTACAATCTCACCTTGTCTTCGCTGTCGTCAGATATGCTGGTACTTCGGCCATCGTGAGCTCATTTCCCCGCTGCTCCTCCCGCGTCTGAAGGACCAGTGGCATTCTGTCACTCTTCCCCTCCATTGTCTCATGAGTTGACGCAGCCATTTCGCGTACGTTTCGCATGAGTTGACGACCTGACCCTTCACATGCACTTTTACGTGACTTGACACGCTTCCACCGTTGGCATTTGTCCTCGGCTTGCTGCAGGTATTCCCCACGGGTGAGGGACGAAGCTCATGTGTTGCGATCTCCTCAGAGATGCAATATTGTACTCCCCCTCCGTGGGGATGAACCGGGACCAGATGCTTTTGCCGCAGCTATAATCTAGAGCATTTGTTCTAAGCAACCTTCAACGCTTTGAATGCTTTCACCTGCTCGCGAATGGCGCGTTCGGTGGGCAGGCGCTCAATGCTGGAGGCACCAAAGAACCCCTGCACGCCGGGCATCCGCGCTAAGGCTTTGCCAACATTTTCAGGTTCATCAAATGGACCGCCGTGCGCGATCACCAGGATATCTTTCCGAACGCTACGGCCTGCTTCAGCGATTGTCATCGCCCGCTCCACCGCTTCATCCAGGGTGAGGGCAACGGTTGCTCCTATCGAACCGGCTGTGGTCAAGCCCATATGTGCCACCAGTTGATCGGCACCCGCCTTAGCCATGGCTTTGGCCTGATCAGTGTCGAAGACGTACGGCGAGGTGAACAGATCCAGCTCGTGCGCAAGGGCAATCATTTCGATTTCTTTATCGTAGCCCATGCCGGTGCCTTCCAGGTTGGCGCGGAAATTGCCGTCGATCAGCCCGACCGTAGGGAAGTTCTGCACGCCGGAGAATCCCATGTCCTTAAGCTGTTTCAAGAAGATGGGGAACAAGCGAAATGAGTCGGTACCGTTGACACCAGCCAGCACAGGGGTGTTCTTCACCACAGGAAGCACCTCGGCTGCCATTTCAACCACGATGGCGTTGGCGTCACCATAGGCCATCAGTCCGGCCAGTGACCCCCGGCCGGCCATGCGGTAGCGGCCCGAGTTGTAGATGATGATCAGATCGGCGCCACCAGCCTCGGCCATTTTAGCCGAAAGGCCTGTGCCCGCACCGCAGCCGACGATGGGTTTTTTGGCGACAACCTGAGCATTCAATCTCTTCAATATTTCCTGACGTGAAATAGCCATTTCAACCTCCTCTTACTTTTGCATCAACTTCAATAACGTGTGTGCACACAGATCCGCGAATTCTGGGTCGTTGATATTATAATTCGACTCAATGATCTCAATTCCCGGCCGCAAATTTTGGCGGATCGCATTGTAGCAAGCAGTGTCCGCTTCGGGATCCCAGAAACGTTCACCCAGGCTGTCGAGCATGGATACGCCCTTGAGCGGTAGGATCACAGCGATAGGTCCAGCGGCCGCATTGGCCGCCGCCGCCAGCATTTCACCCATTTTCTGGTTTTCTTCCACGTTCGTCCGCAGCAGGGTCACATTCGGGTTCCATTCATACAGGTTGCGTTCCCGATATTTCGCCGGAACTGTATCGATTTCCCCGAAGTTGGCCATGTCCACGCACCCCGGCACCAGGATGGTCGGTATGCCCTTGCGAGGAGCGGCCTGGCCGCGTTCCGGCCCAGCGCTCATGACCCCGCCGCATACCTCGTCTGCCAGCTCAGTGGTGGTGATATCAAGTAAAGCCACGAAATAGTTATCACTGATCAGGCTTTCCATGGTCTTGCCGCCAGTTCCGGTTTGGTGGAAGACCAGCACTTCGTACCCGGCCGCTTCCAAAACGCCACGGGCGCGGTCAACACATTTGGTCGTGTTGCCAAACATGGATGCTGCAATCAACGGTTTCCCGGCCGCTGACTTCGGTTTTTCCATCTTAACCATCCCGGCAACTGCTCCCGCTCCATTGGCGTAGATCACCTGGCTGATACTGTTGATGCCCGCTACATCTACGATCGACGGGATGAAGATGATATCTTTGGACCCGGCAAAGGCAGATACGTCGCCGCCGCCCATTGTGGAAACCATCACCTTCGGAACGCCGACTGGTAGCGCCCGCATGGCCGTGGTGGCAATCGATGTGCCTCCGCTCCCGCCCATTCCGAGGATGCCATCCAGCTTTCCGTCTGCATACAGCTGACTCACAACCACCTTCAGCCCAGCAGCCATGATCTTCATGGCAGTATCCTTATGCTCCCCGCCAGCGAGCGCGGCAAGGTCTCCTCCACCCTGATGAGCCACCTCTTCTCGCGTAATATCGGGCGGAAAATCGGGCTTGCCCATCACGCCGAAATCCACCACCAGCGTGTTCAGCTCTTCTTTTTCAATCAGATCCTTAACGTACGCAAATTCTTTCCCCTTCGTGTCCAAAGCACCAACGATGACGACTGTCTTCCTCATATGATCTCCTTTGCTAGTATGAGAAATTTACTGTTGGACTTCCTTTGGAAAGCTAATCCTTGTAGCCATTAGCTGACTGAAAGATGATACCTTCGAGGACACTCACAACCGCCTTACCGGTGTTCACTTGAGATGCTTGGCAATGTAGTCCGTGAACAAGACTTCGGAGCGCTTAACTTCAATCTGGGACTGCTTGTGCAGGCAGATCCCATCAACGGTCGGCAATCGACCGTTCGAGATGCCCTCGCACGACAAGGAGTGGAATGACCACGATCTGCACGGCGATGCCGGGGAGTCCCGTGACGATGCCGGCCCAGACGTAGGCAACCGGTGCGGCCTTCAGGCCGATGAGAGGTCCCAGCACAGCGACTGCGAGACCCAACGCGATTCTGCCAGAGGCCATGGCAAGAAGGAGCGACCAGATCGGCGCGAGTCTCCAGTGCCGATGTGCGACTCCAGCAACCAAGCCGTAGACGGCCAGCTCGACGACCATGGGCGGCAGGATAGCGACAGGAGGCATGCCCGTCATGATCGTACTGAGCAAGGGGGTGGCAATGCCGAGGAATGTCCCTGCTACGGGGCCCAGCAGAAGTCCGCCCAGCAGGACAGCATAGTGCATTGGTAGAAAGGTCTGGCCGCCCGCCGCGCCGAACAGCGAGTGAAAGACAAGGGGCAAGAGCAGCCCAACTGCGAGCAGCAGGCCCGTCGTCGTCAGGGTTCGAACAGGAAAGCGTCGTGTCATTCCTATCTCCTCGATATTCAGAAGAACAAAAGCCCTTCACTGTCCTGGCTTCAACTTGTAACCATATCTTGAAGCCAGGACAGTGAATCAATTCATTTGCCACGTCCTCCATGGGGTGAGATGATAATGTGATTCTCTTGTGTTTTCAGGCCTTTAGGCTTTTGCTTTTTCTTGCTAACACCTGTAAATCCACATTCAGTTGAGCAAAAATATAAACAGGAGCACAGCCGGGATAATATGTTACTGATTTTGCAAGGGTGACTGCCTTACGAATATTATCAGCTGTCGGGAAGTACTTCCAGCAATCGCCGACAACAAACAGGTCCTTTCCTGCCGCAAACTCAGGATCAAAATCCGGAAGACCGCCGGCCACTATGACAACCTCTCCTGATGCTTTCACGAAGTCTGCCATGACAATTCCAGTATTTGCAAATGAATCTAATGCGCCCCGCACGTTAACATAACAGCCTGGGCAGGTTTGCTGAGCATAAACCGTTAATCCCTTATACATGCCGAGAGGATCTCCATTGGGGCGCCTAAAGTTCTTCCGTACTGCATCTGCTGATTCACCTACTACTTCTATTTTATTTAAGTCGATTTCTCCCAAGCCATCGGTACCTGCGCAGCGGATTGCAGGGATTTCGATTGGATCAAAGCCCATGATGTATGCCGTAACAGCATCGGTGGACACCGTGTCGGCACCTGCAACTATCAGATTCATTTCTATTGGAGTTCCTGCGTGAGGTCCCTGTCCTTCCATGCCGATAATGGCATCTACGATGGTTAAATCAGCTTTTCTTACCCTATATAGGTCAGCCATTTTCTGACCTAAGTCAATCCGATGTGCACCTTGCTGCTGACCATCGGGATGCACATTGGGGATAATTCCGTTCCAGTTCTTTAATCCTAAAGTTACAGTTCCAGCTATATGGACCTTCATTTTAGGCAGGTTTATTACTACGTCTGCGTCCAAGAAAGGTTTGAAAACTGTTGCCTTTTTGAAAACCTTCCCTTCCGGGATCGCTACTTCTACAACCTCTGTTTCATCAAAGTAGATTACCTTATCTGCGCCACCCCGTCTTGCCGCTTCTTCCATACCTGAATCATGGAATGCCGCCTTAGCACGACCAACCTGCATACCCAATGAAGGATTGTCGCCAACCCACACTTCTTTGGCCTTGGAGTGCTCTTTGAAATAGGAAACAACTGCTTCAATTACACGGGGATCTACGACAGCAAAGCTCTCTGCCGGTGCCCGGAAAGCAAGATTGGGCTTGATCAGGACTGTCTGTCCCTCTTTGATGATGGTATCGGGTGAGCCAATAGCCAGTTCTACTGCTTTGGCAACAGCTTCCTTTATCTTCGCTATATCGGCATCATAGCGGACAAACTTCCCTGCCATAAATGAAGCGTTCCCTTCGGGCCGAACACATTTCACTACAGCTACTCTTGGTTTACTCATGGAATTACCTCCTCTTCTGATTCATTCTCGTACGGAAACACGTTTCTTAGCGCCTTATTACGTAGCGGCTGCAGGAGGATAAAGGCGTTGAATGCCCTTTAGTATCTTTTTGCCCCATTCTCCCACAATATGCCTCCCCAATACCCCTCCCTTGCATCGGTTCTGGCCTCAACATGTGGTCACAACTTGACACTGCAGAAGCTCCTTATTCTTGTTCTCTGCCTCGACAGAATCCTAGGCAAAAGGTAGAGTTTCTTTCACCTCCTCTTTGCCTCTGATTGATTCTGGTATTCTTGTGGT
>JAPLGH010000017.1 GCA_026390285.1 Caldisericota bacterium | reverse complement strand
TCCTTGACCTCATGCAGAAATACTCGCATGTGCTGTGCCCTGGCAATATCAGTCCTGCCATCAAGCGCCACGGATCCGTCATCTGGCAGACGCCGGATGGTCCCGTAGCTGTCATCAACGTGATGGGTCAGTATTGCATGAACGGCGTGGATAACCCGTTTCGGTACGTGGAAGAAGTGCTGCACGACCCTGAGATTGGAGCTGTGCGTGCAAAAATCGTCGATTTTCATGCGGAAGCCACGGCGGAGAAGGCGGTAATGCTGAGTCTTCTGGACGGCCGCGTTTCGGCGGTCCTTGGAACGCACACGCATGTTCCTACTGCGGATGCACGTGTTACGGCTTTGGGTACCGCATTCATCACTGATGTTGGTATGACGGGGGTGCGATCTTCGATCATCGGGCTCGACCCGGAGATTATGATGCGCCGCTTCCAGACGGGCATCATGTACGCACCACGTGTTGCAGAGGGCGATGCGACGTTGATGGCCGTCGTGGTCGACATCGATGCGTCAACGGGGAGCAGTACGTCCATAACACTCATGCAGAGGGATCGCTGACATGGCCCGGTTTCTCATCAAGACATTCGGCTGCCAATTCAACGAGTTGTACAGCGCTACCATCGCTGACGCGTTGACACGGGGAGGCCATCGGCCTTCCGAGAGTCTTGGCGAAGCATCACTTGTCATCATCAATACGTGCGCAGTCCGCGAGAAGGCCGAGGAAAAGGCCTTCAGCTTCCTTGGGGAAGCTGCGAAACTGGTTGGAGCCACCCGCGTCGTGTTCATGGGTTGCACGGCCACGCTCGACAAGGAACGAGCGGTTCGCATAGCAGGCCGCGGCCTGAATGTCGTGGAGGGCACAGCGGATGTGGAGCACGTGCTTGCTGTCGTAGGGACCGTTGTGCCGCTTGGTGAACTGGACTGCACGGCTCCCCAGTCACTGTTCCCCACGGCAGACATCGAACTTGTTCGTGGGTGTGAAAGCTGCTGTACCTACTGTATCGTTCCAAGGGCACGAGGTCCCGAGGTCGTTGTCGAGGTCGGCGAAGTTCTGCATCGAGCCGAGCGAGCCATCGGGAGCGGCTTTGCTGAGCTGCTCTTCCTGGGACAGAACATCAACAGGTATCGGTCGAGCCTTGGAGGGCTGATTGAGGTCATGTGCTCGGTCAATGAACTGGAGGGCAACTTCTGGTTTTGGTTCCTGAGCTCTCATCCGGCCAACTTCACGCCGGACGAAGTGAGACGGCTCATGGAACTGCGGCACATTGAGCATCGTTTGCACCTTCCCCTGCAGTCGGGGAGTGACCGGATTCTTGAGCGGATGAACCGGCAGCATACAGTTGCAGACTACAGAAGGCTTGCAGAGCCCATCCGCGAGAATGCTGACTGGACATTGACAACAGACATCATTGTGGGCTTTCCCGGGGAAACGGATGATGATTTTTCCCATACGGTCGATGCAGTCCGTGGGTTCCGGTTCGACAGGGTTTTCCTTGCCAAGTACTCCGACAGGCCTGGTACTCCATCGTCGAGGATGCAGGACAAGGTCCCATCCGCAATCATCGATGAACGCCACTCTTTCCTGCTCAACATCGTCCGGGACCTGAGTGAGCAAAGCAACCAGGTGCTGGCCGGCAGATCCGTCGACGTGCTCGTCCTGTCGGCGCACGCAGGTGGAAACGCCTTCGGGAAGTCGATCAATGGCAGGAATGTCTGGTTCTCCTGTTCTGATCCGGTACCAGGAATTGGTACCTTCGTCAGTGTGGCCATCGATCATGGATCTAGAGAAGGGTTGTATGGGAAGCGAGACAACTAATCTGCCATTGGTTGTTGGCATTGTCGGTGCCACGGGTACGGGCAAGACCGAACTTTCCCTGCGACTCGCCCGTCGCTTTGGAGGGTCGATCATCTCTGCCGACTCGATGCAAGTCTACCAGGGCATGGACATAGGGACAGCGAAGCCTAGTCTGTCGGAGCGTCTCAGTATGCCCCATGCTCTCATTGACGTCGTTCTTCCCGGGTATCACTTCTCCGTCGCAGAATACCAGGTCCTGGCGCTCGAAGCAGTAAACGTGGCGATTCGCTCTGAGCGGCTGCCGATCCTCGTCGGAGGAACTGGCCTGTACGTGAGGGCCGTCCTCGACGGATACGAATTCTTGCCGGAGAAGCCCAACTCCAGTCTGCGAAATGAGCTGCGAATGCTGTCTGAAGACGAGCTCCGCCAGCGTTTGAGAGCAATCGACCCTCTCGCGGAACGTGAGATCTCATCGAACGATTCCAAGCGGCTGGAGCGGGCTTTGGAGATGGTCGCTCAGACAGGGGACCTGCCTAGCGTCCTGAAGCGAAGACAACACGCGGTCCCATGGCGTGTCCTCCGAATTGGTCTGCGTGCGGAACGAGCTGAACTCTATAGCCGGCTTGATCGGCGAGTTGATGCTATGATCTCTGCAGGAATGGAAGACGAAGTGCGGCGCTTGCTGGCCGATGGCCTGAACCCTGACGATACCGCGATGCAGGGT
>JAPLGH010000051.1 GCA_026390285.1 Caldisericota bacterium | reverse complement strand
TGGGTTCCATCCCTTTTGGGTTTCTGGTAGGTAAGTGGAAGGGAGTGGACGTCCTGCAGATTGGTTCCAAATCTGCCTCATCCACCAACGTCTCACGTGCGCTCGGCTGGAAATGGGGAATTGTTTCAGCGCTCCTGGATTTCTCAAAGGGCTTCTTGCCGGCATATCTGGCCACGGTACTCTTGTCGAGCCACTGGCAGATCGTCGTTGTTGCGTTGCTGCCCATGGTTGGACAGGTCTTCCCTGTGTTTCTTCGATTCACAGGAGGCAAGGGCGCTTCCACGTTCTATGGGGCGACGCTTGCGCTGGTCGGGCCCTGGTATTTTGTCTGTTTTTTCCCCATCCTGGTGCTCATCTTTCTGGTGACGAGGAAGACCAGTTTGGCCAACCTGATATTCCCGTGGATCCTGGTCGTCCTGATATACATTTTCTTCCCGTTGCATTTCTACTACGCCATCTTCGCTGTACTGGGGGCCTCGTTCCTGACATTTGCGCTGAGAGACAACATCAAGAGACTTATCAAGGGAACCGAGCCTGATACGCCCCTGAAATGGTAGCAGGCACGTGGCGATGTTGGTCGGGAAGCACGCAAATGCAAATGCATCCACGAGGAGTTGAAACAACCCATGAGCGACGCGATTCGCGAGTACTACTTCATTGTCCCTGACGCGGGCGACGCCCATGTCCTCCTCGTGCCAGAGGGCAAATTCTGGACGCTGCCTCACGCGACCCAGGAAGGCGCGTTCAAGTGGTAGTCGACCGCGCACGTCAACAAGGCCACCAACGGGACATTTTGGTTTCGTGCGACGACACGTCGCTGTGCCTCACCAGACATGAACCCCGGTTCTCCTGTTCAGGGGTTGGTCTACGTCGTTGAGAACCATTCTGCGACTTGGACTCTGCCCTCGACCGCCCGGTGGGTGGGCGCTGGAGACTTGTCCATGCTTGAAGTCGCTACACCCGGCATGGCAAGGGTCATCGAAGAGTGGTTCGCTTGGGTGGGTGCTGTCGACAAATCGCTACGGGTACCGTGGTACGAGGCAGGATGGATGAACGCCGCGGGCACATGGATAGTACAGCAGCTGGCCAGGCTCGACAGCAAGCCGACTGGACCGGTAGAGCAGGTCTGCTCCTGGCAGCGTTCATGTGTCATGAGATTGCCGACAACGCATGGCACAGTATACTTCAAGGCTGTTCCTGTAGTGCTTGGCGGCGAGGTCGACGTGAGTGTCCTGCTGGACCACGAGTACCCTGGCATGGTAGCCGAGGTGATGGCGGTCGACGCTCCCAGGCGATGGCTGCTGATGCGAGACATGGGTGTGAAGACGCTTGATGCCGTCCCTGACGTCGAGCAGTGGAAGGTGGCGGTGCATGCCTACGCTCAGCTCCAGGTGGACTGGGTGGATGGAGCTCGCAGGTTTTCCATAGCAGGCTGTCCCAACCGGGGGCTGCTGCAGCTTGTGTCATCTATAGACCGCCTGCTGGCCGACACGGTCGCCATGAAACCCGGATCACCTGAAGGGCTTTCGATGAAGCAGATCCATGCACTCCACTACCGAGCGCGGGCGCTCAAGATCGCTGCTCACCGCTTGGGCACGCTGCGCCTGCCGGTCAGCCTGGACCATGGCGACCTGTGGGCCGGCCAGATTGTTGGTGGCACCGCTAATCCTGTGTTCATCGACTGGTCTGATACATCCCTCACACACCCCTTCTTTTCGATGGCCTTCTTCTCGCATGAGGAGGAGATGCGCCCGTATCTCGGTGATGCACCTGATGCGCCGGAACAGCTCAGGGACGCGTACCTTGAGCTGTGGACCATCTACGAGCCCCACGACATTCTGACGAAGGCATGGACTATCGCGTGTTCACTGGCGCCGCTCAGTACTGCGCTGCTTTACCATGACCACATCCTGCCAGGCATGGAGGTGAAGTGGGAGATGGAAAACATGATTCCATTTTTCCTGCGCGGCGTCCTGCGGCACCAGGGAGAGGCACTGCCGACGCTGGGCATGGCCGACCATGAACAGCAGGCCGAATCATCAGACTATGACCAGGCAGACGTGCGCACGTCCGAGGGCTCCACTGACATCCGCTCACAACTGGGCATGGGGCAGTTCAACGGACCACACTGAACAAGGGGCCGAGGGATCAGGGTAGGCCGGGCCTCCCGCCACCTATTGTCAGCGCTGTCGTGAACTCCCTTCGTTGCATCACGAAGAAATCGTCGCGAAATGGGAGTGAGTCGCATCGTTTCGGTTCGTCGTGAACTCGCATGACCGTAATAGAACTCCCGGCTCCTGCGTTGGCGTTTTGTCGTTGTGACAGTAAACTCTTGTCGGAATGGACACAGTCACCGCGCTGGAGTGAGTGAAGCAGCAAAGGAGAGGGATATGGAGATGATCGCAGCGTGTGGTCTTGTTTGTTCGACCTGTTCGGCATACGTCGCCGGCAGGACGGCTGATAGAGAACTGCAGGAGAAGACGGCAGCCGCGTGGTCGGCAGCCTACGGCATCGAGGTCAAACCTGAGGACATCATATGTGACGGGTGCCAGTCGGCCGGGCCGCGACTATTCTCGCACTGTACTGTCTGCGATGTGCGGATGTGCGCTCATGGCAGGGGCTACGCCACCTGCGCGGAGTGTGACGAGTACAACGACTGCAAGACGATCAACGGGTTCTTTGGGTTCTGCCCCGAGGCGAAACCTGTCCTCGACGGCCTGAGAGCGAAGTAGCCATCCTGTTGGCCGCGTTCCCGGGCCGCATGGGTGCGCTCCACAGCGGCATGAAGTCGACGTGAGCTCCGAGAGTTCTGTTCGCGAGGTGGGATGAGATTTCACCAGGTCGCCTCGCTCGTCTACGTGGGAGCCGGCGCTGTATGGTGGATGACCATGCTCGGAGCATTCCTGCGGACCAGGAGCGCTGTCCCGTTTGTCCGCGATTTCGATGACCCGGCACCTGCCCAGTGGCCCCGCGTTTCGATGGTGATTCCGGCACGCAACGAGGAGGACACAATCGAGCCGGCCGTACGCAGTCGACTGCGCGACACCTACCCCAATCTGGAAGTCGTCCTTGTCGACGATCGGTCGACCGACGGGACAGGACCTGCTATCGACCGGCTTACGGCCGAAGATTGCAGGGTTGTGCCTGTGCATGTGACCGAACTGCCCGCTGACTGGCTGGGCAAGCAGCATGCGATGCAGGCCGGACTTGAGCGCGCGACCGGGACATGGATTCTCTTCACGGACGCGGACGTCCATGCGACGCCTGGCTGTTTGCGCAGAGCGGTGGCCAGATGTGAGGTCCGCGGGCTAGACCTGCTCGCCGTCATCCCCGAATTGCGGTCAACAGGGTTTGTCCTTGATGCCCTCATCGCCCAGTTTCTGCGAACAGTCCTGGTTGCGACTCGGCCCTGGGCCATCGAGGACCCGCGTACGGATGCCGGCATCGGGGCAGGAGCATTCTCGCTCGTGCGACGTTCGGCGCTGAATCGGTCTCCCGGGCTGGCGTGGCTGAAGCTTGAGCTGGGAGACGACATTGCGCTTGGTCAGATGCTCAAGTCGTCGGGCGCTCACTGCTCGATGGCGATGGGGAAGGGCATGCTTGACGTTTTGTTCTATCCGAATCTGGGGGCAATGGCGTGTGCGGCCGAGCGTGCCGGTTTCACGTCCATCGGGCACTTCAGCTTGCTTCGCATCGTGGCTATAGTTGCAGGGTACTGGGCGATGGAGTTTGCGCCCTATGTTGCAATCACGTTCCGGCGTACCCCTGCATTGCAGATCGTTGGAGCCGCACTCGTCATCCTCGCCCAGATGACCACTGTCTCGTTGAATACGTGGGCGGGAGCTCGTGCGCTACCAGCCGTTGCGCAGCCCCTCGGGGCGGCAATGAACGGAATCCTCATGTTGCGCGCGGGCATCCTGGGAACGATCCGAGGTGGAGTGTCGTGGCGCGGAACCTTCTACCCGACCTCGCTGCTGCGTGATGGACGCCGGGTGCGCTTCTAGCAGAATGGAAGGATGGTGAGAGAGCATGGTAGTCCAAAGTGGAGGAGGCCCAGGTGACGGCTGAAAACAGTGGAATGATCGTGGTGGCCAAGCTTTCGACACAACAGGTCGACCAGGTCCGGGTTCTGGCGGGCTCCTGCGAACAGAGAGACGGCTACTCCATGGAGGCCCGGCTGGACCTTGGTACACTGGAGACACGGCCGGAGGCTTCGGTCAGCGACGTGCTGTGGTACGAGAGTGGACAGCTTGTCGGGTTTGCGGGCATGAACAGCTATGGCGACCCGTCGGAAGTCGAAGCAACCATCCTCGTCCATCCCAACCTCCGCAGGCGGGGAATCGGGCGTGCCATGGCCCATGCAGTCGTAAGGGAGTGTCAGAAGTGCGGAGTAAGGCGTCTTCTGTTTGTTGTGCCACAGGAGTCGCGGGAGGGGGCCGGGTTCGCTGCCATGATGGGGACGCGGCACTCCCACAGCGAGTACACCATGAACCTCGACGTGACGCGGATCCCCCCATTCGAGACGATCCACGATCCTGTGGAGCTGCGGCCGGCAGGGTCGGAGGACATACCCATCATGGCCGCAATTGTTGCCTCAGCGTTTTCAGAGCCGGTCCAGGAAGAAGAACAGGCCCTCGTGCGCCTGATGGAGGACACCACGCGCACCACCTACCTTGCGGCGCAGGACGGGCGGCCCGTCGGCGTCATCCAGTCGGCCGTCAGCGACGGGCGCGCATTCATCGTTCACTTCGCAGTCCGGCCGGACATGCAAGGACAGGGCGTTGGGCGGCAGATGCTGATGGCCATCGTTCGCGGCCTGCTGAACAGCGGTGCCCGGTGGATCACCATCGAGGTCGAAACGGAGAACTCCAACGCTCTCTCCCTGTACCAGCGATGTGGGTTCGTGACGATCAACGCCACCGACTACGAGCTACAAGAACTGCCCAGGATCCCGAAGGTGCCTGAACTACTCTTCGACAGCTAGTCAGGCGCCGCTATTTGCAGAGAGCCCCGTCAACCCCTTGCTGATACGCCAGAGCCGCTGCTGGTCGGCCGCGTCATACGAAGCGCGCGAGGACCGGACTGCGTGCCTGCGCTGGAAGTAGCGACCGCTCACGCCCTCGACCTCAGGCGACGATGCCAGCCAGATGCCGGTGTCCGCGCCTTCCTCCGGGCTCAGCCCGGACAACCGGTCCATCATCCGCTTGACCGTCCCGATCAGCCATCCACTGTCCATGCAGATGTTCGTGTGCACCAGGCCGGGGTTGACGGCGTTGACAGTGACCCCGCTTCCCCGCAGTCGCCTCGCCAGTTCGTAGACGAACAGCAGGTTCGCCAGCTTGGACTGCGCATATGCCTGCTGGGAGAAGTAGAAGAGCTCTCCC
Organism: Caldisericota bacterium; assembly: GCA_026390285.1. GTDB lineage: Bacteria > Caldisericota > Caldisericia > Cryosericales > Cryosericaceae > Cryosericum. The sequence goes on along the minus strand of JAPLGH010000051.1, from coordinate 4,264 downwards.
TGCAAATTCTCCCAGTGCATGCGGGCATGCCGGTGCTCATACGAAGATGTGACGATGATGCGTGACGGCGCGCTGCTCCGCATCGCGGGAAGCAGGACGCCGGTGAGCAGGAATGGGGCCAAGTGATTGACGGCGAAGACTTCTTCGTATCCGTCGACGGTGGCGCGCCGTGTCGGGAAGACTGTTCCGGCGTTGTCGACCAGAATGTGCAGCTGGTCCCAGTGGTCCATGAATGCGCGGGCGAGACCACGAACCTCGGCCATCGACGCGAGGTCGGCGCGCAGGAAGTGCACATCGTCGTTGCCAGTTCGCTGGCTGATGCCGGACACCAGGTCCTGTCCTCGCTCGGCGCTTCGCCCGGTGGCCACGACTGTTGCCCCAAGGGCAGCGAGTGCTTCAGCCGTGACAGCACCCAGGCCACGTGTGGCACCAGTCACCAGACAGACCTTGCCCACCATCGTCCGCGGTGGTTCCATTCCGGCTAGAGAGGCTTGATAGGAGCCGAGTACACGCGCGCAGCGGGCACGCTGACCAGCTCGCGTTCGGGATAGCGCAGTGCCGTCAGGCTGCCTCCGTGGACACAGCCGGTGTCGATGTTGATAGTATTCCCGACCCACACGGCTTCGGCGACGGGCAAGTGTCCCCACACGACGAGAGCGTCACCTTTGTACGCATGCGCCCAGTCGGCGAGGACCTTGAGTCCGAATGCATCCCGCTGGCCGGTTGGTGTGCCAAACAGGGCGACGTCGCGTGCTCGTGGCGAGTCGATGCCATGAAACTCCAGCGGCAAGCCCGCATGGGCGACAATCAGGCCGCCGGCCAGAACGAGGTGTGACGGCAGTCTACCCAGGAACTCGCGGACAAGCGCCTGCATCTCCTCGCCCGCTGCACTCAACTCCTGCAGTGTGCGGTCGAGCCCGTTGCTGATCTTGACTGGAGACCCCTGCAACGCCCTGAGCAGCTTGTCGTCGTGATTGCCGAGTACCGTCAGGGCAGCGCCTGAGCGGACCATCGCCATGACGACCAGGAGCGTACGGACATTGTCGGGTCCGCGGTCCGTGAAGTCGCCGACAAAGACCGCCGTCCTGCCCTCTGGAGCCGTGATGCGTGGGATCAGCGCAGAAGGGTTCTCAACCTTGTAGCCCATGATCTTGAGCAATGACAGGAGTTCGTCACAGCACCCGTGAACGTCCCCGATGACATCGAACGATCCGGTCTTGTCGCACCGCATCGATGACGAGGGGCGGGCGGGCGCCCCGAAGGCATCTGCCTCTTCTGCCGACCGGAGGACGACAACAAGGTCGAAGCCCTCATGACTCAGCACGCCTTCGCTGACGGGCGCCTGGGCGCACTGGCGGTCGACGACGAAATCGCCTACGACGCGGTCCTGCCGCTGCCGGTTGCGCTCTTTGCACACCTGTGGCGAAAGTTCAAACAGGATAGCCGCGCACGGACGGTGGTACCGCGCTGCGAGCTCCACTAGCGGCCGGCGTGCCTTCGCCTGCACGTTCGTGGCGTCGATGACCGTGAGCCGGCCTGCCTGCAGACGCTGGTCGACAATACAATGTAGCACTGCGAATGCAGCTGAGGTCGCGGCCTGATCTCCCTCGTCGTCGGCGACCATGGCGCGGCAGGCGTCAGATGATACGACCTGAGTCGGTTTGAAGTGTTTCTGCGCAAACGTCGACTTGCCGGAGCCGGACGGGCCAATAAGGACGACAAGCGCCCCCTCGGCGATGCCGGGTCTGGTGCATTGTGTGGTCATGAAAGAAGATACCCCCTCGCTGTCAGAAGTTCGAGATAATGTCGTGCCGCGTGCACGGCGGCGGCTGGTGCGTCGAATTCGGCGGTGGCCAGTTTCAAGGCGTCTTCGCGTTCCACGCCCAACTGGATGAAGTTGACGACTTCTGCCTTGAGATTGGACCAGCAGGGGAAGTCGCGCATCAGGCGGTCATTCCACTGGAGGTCGTCCGTGGTCATCCACACTTCTTCGATGGGTCCAATGACCGGGACCTTTGGCTGGAATGCGGGCATTGACGTGGTGGTGCCTGTCGCAGCAAGTTCAGCGCGGACGACCGGGGTGTCGGCGGTCTGCTGTAGGGCGAGGAGCGCGGCACGGGTACGCCGAGCCACCCAGTCTCGTATCAGCGGGTCGTTGTATCGTACGCCGTCTGCCAGTCCCTGTTCGCGTATGCGGGCGGCGACGACTGCGGCGCGCTCGTCGGGAATGCCGGAGACAAGGTCCGCAAGTGTGTCCAGAACGCCGCGGCCGACCCATTCAAAGGATTGGACGCTGGACTTGTCCGGTGTGTCGTCGCTGGAGTGGTAGTAGCGGTCGGGCCACTGGTTTACCAGAAGGGCAGGGACGTGAATGCTCGCGTCGTTGAGGATAGCATGGTCGGAACCCCATGTGAACCCGGTCAGCGTCAGGCGGAAGTCGTGTGTGGTCAGGTTGACGGCCATGAGGTCCGGAAGGAACGACGGCAGCGACCATGGCGTCGCCGTGACTTCCAGAGTGGAGCCGGTTTGCGCCTGGTCTTCGCCGACCATGTCCAGGTTGACGGCGCAGGCCAGATCGGGCTTCTGGTCGGCAAACCATGCGATGGTGCCATAGAACTCGGGCATCCACAGGGCGATGACCTCGCGCTCCACCGGCACGGTGCGAAAGACGCGCACAAGTTCGGCCAGCAGAGCGGCTCCGCTGGCGTTGTCGTTCGCCCCCGGCCGGGGGTGGCACAGGTGTGCCAGCAGGAGGATCGGTTTCTGCGCTCCTGGCGTCCCCACGTGAGCCTCCAGAACCTGCAGGTCGCCCGTGCCGGCGTCCGCGTCGAAGAATGCGTCGACGTCGGCAACCTCCCTCCCGACCATGTCCTGCAGACGCTTGAACGTACGGTGGCTGACGTTGAAGCCGAAACCCTCACCCTGCACCTCGGAGCCGAAGGAGGCATAGTTCACCGTGTCGGGCATCTCCTCGGGCGTCCGGCCGATGTGGGCGTCCTGCGCAGGCATGAAGTCGGTGATGATGCAGCGCGCCCCGCGAGCCACGACGGCTTCGCGGTACACGACCGGGGGTTTGCCCGTGGCGAGGACAGCACAGTCCTCGACCGATTGGGTATACTCAGTGGCTTCTGTCCCCCACCCCACGTCGATGATGTGGAGACGTTCGATGCCGCGACTGGCCCCGGACAGGAAGATGCCGCCGACGGGCGCCGTCCTCAGGTCGGGGACCAGCCACTCGCCAGTGGACAGGCGGAGGAAGCCGCCCTTTAGGTTCCAGGGGCGCGGTATGAGATACCCTTGGCACGTGGTGGTGTGAGCATAGTGGTGCACGGTGCCCGTGCCGACGAACTCCTGCAGTCTGGCAATAGCGTCGACAAATCCCTGCCCGCCCTTTGAGCGATGCAGGAGGGCCAGGTCGCGCTCAAGCTCCAGCGCGTTCTGCGGGCAGAACTCCCGGAGCAGGTCTTCGCGGAGCGTCATCCTTCTCCAGCAGCCGGATTGCGCAGCTCAGGCTCCAGCAGGTCCATGTAGACCATATCGTAGCGCATGCGGTCGCGGACCACGGATTCGCGGAAGCAGCCGAATTCCCGAAAGCCGATCTTGCGGTAGGCCTTGTTGCCGCGCGCATTGATGGACAGATGCCGCAGGAGGATGCTATGCAAGTTCAGCTTGTCGAACCCGTAGCGGCACAGGAGGTACAGCGCTTCACTGCCGTACCCCTTGCTGTGACATTTCTTCTCGCCCACCAGGATGCCAACCTCGGCGGAGCCTTCCCTGTCATTGATGTCGAACAGGCCGCAGTTGCCGATGAGCTTCTGGTCGGCGGCCAGGCGGATGTCCATGTGGACCATGTGGTGGCTGGCGGCCTTGGCGACGACATCGTCGTACCAGGCATATTCCTGCTCCAGCGTGGACACCTTGCCATAGTCGAGCAGAAAGATGTTCAGTTCGGGGTCCGTGATCCAGCGCAAGTACGCCGCGACGTCCTCGCGGCACGCAGGCGTCAGGACGACCTTGGTTCCATGCATAATGACAGGCAGGTTCTCCATGCTCCGACCTCCTCAGAATCGATGAGACCAGCATACCCACAAGGGCGCTACCGTGCAAGCGTTCAGGTGGCCTCTCCGCATATTGTAGAACCCCGTCGTTCCCCAGGGAGGCGGGAACCCCAGGCAAGAACAGTCTGCACTCATACGCTGCGTTTCCTTGACACGAAGCCTTCGGAATCTATACTGTTCACGGTCAAGAGCAAACCGGCTTCAGT
>JAPLGH010000169.1 GCA_026390285.1 Caldisericota bacterium | reverse complement strand
GGTCCGTTGTCCTCGCAGGTACCGCAGCGGAGCTGCGTGACAACCCGGACGTCAAGAAGGCCTACCTGGGCGGCTAGCCTCCCCGCCATTCCTCCTCCTCAGCGCTTCCGGACAGTGGGGACCCCCCACCGTCCGGAACGTCATTTTGGGGGTAACCCCAGGAGGACCGCCTGTTACTGCTGGCGCTCGAGCTCGGGAGTGTATGAACCCGTCCGGGCTGCACTGTTGCACTTGCTTCGATGATAGAAGGCCGCCTGCGCCGCAGCCACGTTTGCCGCCTCGCCGTGCCAGATGGTCAGTGCGGGCTCCTGCAGTGCCCGTCCGTACGAGTAGCTCAGTTCCCACGGGTGCGGTCCCAGCTTATTCATCGCATTGAGGTGAGCTGTGGCCAGTTCGGACGACTGTCCACCTGAAAGGAAGACAATCCCCGGGACGGCTGCAGGGACAGTACGGCGCAGTGTGCGCACGGTCGCCTCGGCGACGTCCTGGACCCCCGCCTGACGAGAACAGGACTTGCCCGAGATCGTCATGCTCGGCTTCAGCAACATGCCCTCGAGCAGGACCCCTTGCCGTGCAAGTTCCTTGAAAACAGACCTCAGAGCGCCCGACGTGACAAGTTCGCAGCGCTCCTGGTCATGATCACCATCCATGAGGACCTCTGGCTCTACGATGGGGACAAGTCCGGCTTCCTGTGCAAGTGCCGCGTAGCGTGCAAGGTCCTGGGCGTTGGCACGGAGACATGCCTTGCTGGGGATGCCGGCCCCGATGGTGATGACAGCACGCCACTTAGTGAACCGGGCACCTAGCGACCGATACTCGGCCAGTCGTTCGCGGAGCCCGTCCAGCCCCTGTGTGACTTTCTCGCCAGGATGAAATGCCAGCTCGACCGCTCCGGTGTCGACCTTGATGCCGGGGATGACGCCTTTCTCGGCCAGCAGTCTGGGGAACAGCGTTCCCCCCAGAGACTCCTGGCGAATCGTTTCGTCATACAAAATGACGCCCGCAATGAATTCCTCCATACCGGGCGTCGTGAACAACATGTCCCGATAGGCGCGATGCGTCTCGGCCGTCGACGGCACACCCAGTTTCGCAAACCTCTTGCCGATGGTTCCAACACTCTCGTCAGCCGCCAGGATTCCTTTTTGTGGAGCCACGAGAGCTCTGGCCGTCTCCTTCAATTCACGTTCGTACAGCATATCATCCTCCTTGTCCGCACGTCGTCCATCACAACGCGGCAGATGCTCATCTGATACGTGATCAGTCGGCTGAGCCGTCCGGCTCGTCCATATCCTCGTCGGTCTCGTCGAGGTCGGCAGCGCGACTGCGATAGTCCTCCGCCAGTTCCTTCTTTCCCGCCTCTTCGTACGACTCGCTCATTTCCCAGAACAGCTGCTGACGGAGCTCGAGATCGGGCTCATCGGCTTCGAGGTCCAGCGCCTGCTGGAACAGGACGACAGCCTGCTCATGCTCCCCGGCGAGCGCGCTCGCGTCGCCGATCGTCTGTAGCGCCCGCGCCTGGAAAAGCTTGTCGTGCAAGGCCTTGCCGAGAGCGCCGCCCTTCTTCGCGAGCTCACGCGCCTTTGCTGCGTCTCCCTGCGCGACGGCCACCTGGCTCATGACGAGAAGAGCGTCGGCCTCGAGTTCCTTGTTGCCCATACCCTTCGACGTGTCACAGGCAAGCTGGAAGTAGTGCATGGCCTTGTCCCACTGCTCCATCTCCGTATACATGCCCCCGAGGTCACTCGCATAGTGGAGCGTGAGTTCAGGATCAGCTGGCTGAGCCTTGGCCAGCGCTTCGGCTTTCAGTGACATGCTGACGCCCTTCTCCAAGTCGCCCTGCATGCCGTACAGGGGACCCATGTTGACATAGACATGAGCCAGACCGGCATTGTCATGCCTGGCCTCGTACAGCACGACCGCCCTATCCAGCAAGGCCAGCGCCGGTTTGAACTCGTCCTGCTCCGCAAGAACCACCGCGGCGTCCAGCAATGCAGTTGCAGGCGGCGTGCCCGTCGGACACGCCTGCTCCACCTTCTGGACGAAGTCCCTGGGGTCCTTCTTGAACGAACGCGTCAGCTCCGCGAGGCGTTCCCGCTGCCTGCGGTCCTTGCGATCCTCGGCGCTGCTGCTCATCGGTTCCCTGTTCTCGTCTGTCATATTTGTCCTCCTTCGCTGCTCTGCCGCGACTGTACACCCGGACTGGCCACCTGACCCGCGGCAAACGCGATCGCGCGCCGCATGTACGCCTCGTCGAACCCGTTTACGACCGCCGGTGTCTCAAATACCCGGTGCGGGATCGTCAACTTGTTGAAGTCAAAGCCGTTGGCTAGCTTGAATGCGAACTTCGCCCGATAGATATCGTCTGCGGTCTCTGCCAGTTGTTCGGCGGTCAGGCTGTATCCTGCCGCAGCAAGCGCCCGCAGTGTCAACTCCGGCGTGTAGATGCCCCTGGCGAAGAAGCATACGCTCAGCGAACTGAGCACCTGGCGCCAGCGCTCCTCGTCCATGAGCTTCTGAGCAAGCTGCTCGGCTGGAATGGACCCCTTGGTCAGTTCCTTCTGGTCGATGGCATAACCGGCATTGTCCAGATGGCTGTGACGCGCTCCCAG
>JAPLGH010000015.1 GCA_026390285.1 Caldisericota bacterium | reverse complement strand
TCGTGGAGCCCACCAAGCGATATGCGGACTTGATCATACCCGAAGGAGGCTTCAACCTGGTCGCCATCGACGTTATCGTCAGCAAGTTGCAGCACTTCCTGAATTCTGCAGGCTGATGGAACTTGTCGCCAGGTTCCGCGTGCCGAACGGCAGCGTCTGGTTCGTTCAGGCCGTCCTGACTGACTGCGACGGGCAGGCTGTCGTGTCGCTGGGCGAACGGATGGCTGACGAGAGTATCGTGAGCGTGCTCTATGATGACTCTGCCGAGGGCGACCTGGCGCCACTTGTTGCATATTTGACAGCGATTGGTAAGATGATGCCAGTCTTGCACGACAAGCCTTGATGGGGGGAGTGAAATTGGCGAGTTCTGACGAGGAGCGGTTGCAGAACCAGATCGAGGAGCTTGTGGCCCGTCGCGACTATGACGCGGCCCTCCGTTCTGCTGTACACGAGGCCGACCATGCCTACGAGCGGCAGCGGTATGCCCAGGGAATCGACGTTCTCAATGCCCTCGTCCAGCTCCTCAAGGACCGGAAGGTCTCGTCGTGGGAAATCTATATCGGCGCGTATCTGAAGATCGTGGGTCTCGACAATCAGCTCAAGGACAAGTCTGCCACGATCCGTGACCTGATCGAGCTGTCCCGCTACTGCATCAAGGACGGCAACTTCGACAAGGCTCTGTCGGCGAGCAATTCCGCACTGTCCGTCGACGCGCACAGCCCCGATGCGCTTAACCAGAAGGCGCGGGTGCTTGCCTACCGCCGCGACTACGTTCAGGCATTCAAGGTGCTGGACCAGAGCCTGGAGGTCAGTCCCCAGAATTCGCGTACGCTCTATCTGAAGGCGAGCATCCTGGGCAACAATGGCAAGTTCGCCGACGCCTTGGCCGCGTATGAGCAGGTACGCATGTCTGAACCATCCTATCCGGGACTCGGCAAGGCCATTGCTGAGATGCGGCGTCAGATTGACTGGAAGGTCAAGGCTGTGGAAGGGCCTTCGAGCGGTATGCGGGCGTCGCAGCCTTCGGAGATCGACCGCGTGCCCGCGATTGAGCGCAAGGCGAAGTCGATCGAGCCGAACGAGGGAGCCAGGGATACGCTTGAGACCCTGTATGACGAAGCAGTCGTTAGCGAACAGTCGACGACGGGCGTCCAGCCCGCGTCAGAAGCACCGTCGTCGCTGCCGTCCCTGGAAGAAGCTGCCCCGCCCTCTGCGTCACGAGAGAGTCGGCCAGCCGCTGAGAAGACCGATGGCGAATCCTCCCAGCGGGAAATTGCGAGTGACCTCTTACCCGATATGACGGCTGAGGTGAAGATGACAACCATCCCTGTGCCGCATCAGGCATGGGTCAAGCTGGAGGACGAGTCCGCGCCTCCCGTCAGGCGCTTGATCCCTTCCGAGGCTGCAGGGCTGACCGTCCTGTCCCCCGAAGAACTCAGGCTGGCTTCTCTCCGGGGGGATGAAGAGACTGCGACTCGTCCGGTTCACGCAGAGTCCGCGGTCACTGCACCCGTCTCGCGGGAGGCAGTCAATGCACCACCGTTCCTTACGCCCGGTCAGGAAGCCGAATGGCAGTTGATTGACATCCTCAGGCAAATCACGCACGGCACGATCGAGCGGGAGGAGTTGATGCGGCGCCTTTCTGACGCCGACAGTGTGACCATCCCGCTGTCGCTGGGAGTGCTGTATTTCAACTTTCTACGCGGTCCACAGGATGCACAGGCTATGAAGGACCTGCTCACGTGGCTGGGACGCAGCACCTACACGCGCCTTCCTCTGTTCGTCATCGAGGAGGCC